>JBDSVV010000172.1:0-4468 GCA_039927035.1 Ornithinibacter sp.
CACCCTGGCCCAGAAGTGGGACCTCACCGCGGACGAGGTCTCGCGCAACGTCTTCGCCCACCCCACGCTCTCGGAGTCGGTCAAGGAAGCCATCGAGGGCATCGCCGGCCACATGATCAACCTCTGATCCAACCGGGGCGGGGGCTCCTGGAGGTATCACCCGCGGGTGCGTCGCGCTCCTCCTCGATGGAGCCCAGACCCGCGGGGACGTCCCGTGAGGAGCGTCGGCGCTCCGGGTCGGAGGCGTGCACATGTGGTGCAGCGAGCGCTTTCGGGCCGTCGCGTGGCGTGGTGGCGCCGTGCTGGTGGCAACGGCCTGCGTCTCGACCCTGGCGCTGCTCGGCCCGGTCGTCGTCCCCGGCGAGTACGGCGTCGCCCGGGCCGCGGTGGCTCCGCCGAAGCGCACCGAGCCACCCGAGGTCCTCGGGCTGACCCTCCCGCAGGCTCGCGAAGTGCTGAAGGACACGTGGTATCCCGCCTCGGTGGGCGCCTACGAGCTCATCGTGACTCCCACCCCCGACCTCCCGCAGCAGGTGAGCGAGGATGCCGCCCGGGTCGTCTCGCAGGTCGTCGACCGATACCTCGAGGGGAGCAAGGAGGCCGCGCCGAGCGCGGCGGTGACCCTCGGTGTGCAGAGCGTCGTGCCCGACCTGGTCGGGCGCACGAGGGAGGAGGCGGACGGGCTGCTGGGCGCGGTCGGGCTCATCCTCGCGGCCGAGGGTGATGGTCTTGTCGTGCGGCAGGTGCCCGCGGCCGGGGACCTGCTCGACTTCGGCAGCCGCGTCCAGGTGGTCCTGCAGCCTCCACCGACGGATGGCGCACGGAAGGTGCCCTCGCTGGTGGGCCGCACCGAGGCCGAGGCGCGCGCGGCAGTGCAGGGCGTCGACCTTGTGCTCGAGGTCGGGTCCCGCACCGGCGATGGTGAGCTGCGGGTGAGCGAGCAGCAGCCCGCACCGGGCGCCGAGCGGCCGGTGGGAGGCTCCGTCACGGTCACCCTCGAGGGCGCGGTGGTGGTTGGCACGGTCGAGGTCCCGGACGTGACGGGACTCGATCCGGATGCCGTGCGGCGCGTGCTGGAGGTTGCCGCCCTCCTGCTGGTGGTCGACACCGGCGGCGCGCAGGGCGAGGGACTGTCATTTCGTCAGGACCCGCTTCCCGGCGCCCGGGTCGACCCCGGCACCCCGGTCATGGTCGCGTTCGCCGTGGTGGATGACGGCATCCTCACGTCGTGGGGGCCTGCCGCCGGCGGCGGGCTGGCCGCCTTGGCGGTCCTTGGGCTCGGGCTCTGGTCGGTGCGCCGGTCCCGCCCATCCGCGTCCCATCACTCCGATGGTTCGCCCGGCGGGCCACCCCTCAGGCTCGAACCGACCGCAGACCCGTCGCCCCGGGTGTCCGTGGGCACTTTGCACCCGGCCGCGGACCTGGTGATCCGCGTCGTCACCGCCCCCGACCTCGGCGAACTCATCCTCACGGAGGACTCGAGATGATCCTGCTCACCGACCGATCCAGCACCCGCGACCTGCTCTTGGGTGACCACGACGGCGAACCGCCTTCGAGCATGGTCGCTGCGCTGGCCCCCTCGCTCGCGGGTTGCCTACCCGCAGGGCTTGCGGGTGCCGTCCGCCAGGGCCTGCTGCAGGATCTTGCGGATGCCGTTGCCGGGCTGGCGGACCTCGAGCTCAGCGACGTGTTTGCCAGCGGGTGGCAGAAGCACTCGTTGCTCCGGGCGGCCGGTCGCCGCACGAGGCTGACACCAGGCAGCGTGGAGAGCGTGGTCCTCGCTGAGCACCGGATCTCCTATCAGGCCGACCCGCACGTGGACGTGCTCCTGGCGGAGGCGCACCTGACCCGGGTCACCGTGACCCTGCTGGTCACCATTGACGTCACTGGTCTCGCGGCAGCGGTTCGAGACGGGCGACTGGTGGCCTTGCGCACGGGGACCGCCGTGGTGGAGGCCTCGCTGTCGGTGGGGGGCGCAACTTTGGCCCGACGGTCCACCAGCATCGACCTGGCGCTGGAGGTCGGGCTGGGGGAGGGGCTCCGCCTGGGCTGAGCCCGCCCGTGACATCCCGGTCTCGACGTTGAGGGTGTTCCCGTCGGGGTCCCGGAACCAGGCGCTCTCGGACGTCCCGCCCATCGAGGCGACCCCGTCGTCCCACTCAAGGTCCTCGGCCTCGAAGGTGGAGAAGGTGACTCCCGTCTCGCGGATCAGGGCGACCTCGGCGTCGAAGGCGTCGGGGGGTATCTGGAACGACATCGCCGTCGCCTTGTTGGTGCCGGCATACGTCGATGGGTAGACGAGGACCGTGGTGCTCCCGGCTCGGTGCATGACTTCCTCGGGCGGTTCGCCCGTCGGGCTCAGTCCGAGCACACCCTCGTAGACGTTGCGGGCTGTCTGCTGGTCCTTCACCGCAAGGGTGGGGATGGAGTCGTGGTCGCCGAGCATGACATCTCCTCGAGCGGACCGGGCCACCGTTGTCCGGTCGGCCCGATCGGACCGTGGAACCACGGGGCCCTTCGGTCAATGGCCCGAAATGACCATGCAGCTTTCGCAGGATGCCCCCCCGTGCGCCGCTTACCGGGGGTTCTGGGTGAGGAAGTCGTCGATCTGGTTGATGGCCAAGGTCGCACCCTCCTCCATGCCCATGTCGAGCACCGTCTGCAGCGCCTCCGCCGAGTCGAAGGTGCTCGTGAACACCGCCCGCGTGAGACCGGATCGCTCCTCGAACGTGTAGATGTTCTCCGACACCGGGAGGTCCGGGTTGGGCTCGAGGTCGGCGGTCGCGAATCCGTCGCGGAAGGCGAATCGGAGCGGCTCCTCCACCTCCGTGATCTCCCAGTAGCCGGCGAACTTCTCGCCCTCGGGCGAGGTCATGAAGTAGGTCGTGCGACCGCCGGGGCGCAGGTCGTGCTCGACGAACGTCGCGGGGTAGTCAGGCGGGCCCCACACCTGCTCGAGCTGGCGGGGGTCGGCATACATGGCCCAGACCCGTGCCGCCCCGGCGGGGAAGTCGGCAGTGACGGTCAGGGTGCGGGTGTCGACGTCCATGGTGATGTCGGTGACGGGCATGTCAGTCTCCTGAGGTGAGTAGTGCATCGATTCGGGCGACACGTCCGCGCCAGACACCCTCGAGCTCGTCGAGCATCGTGGAGACGGAGCGGACCGCCTGCACGTCACCGCTGGCCAGCTGCTCGCGGCCGTGGCGATGCTTGGTCAGCAGGCCCGCCCTCGCAAGGACGGCGACGTGCTTCTGGACGGCGGCGAAGCTCATGTCGTAGCTCGCAGCCAGGGCGGTGACCGAGTGCTCCCCGTCGAGCACCCGGCGCACGATGTCTCGCCGGGTGCGGTCCGAGAGTGCATGGAACAGGGCATCCGCCCGGTCCTCGTTCTCGATCACATCGTCATCATACAACCCGATGGTTGTAGGTTGTCCGGGAGAGGCGAATACTTGATCGGTTCCAGAAAATACGGCACACTCGCGGTGTGACCACCCCTCCTGACGTCGAGCAGCTCCTTCGCAGCGCTGGCCTTCGGGTGACCCGACCACGCGTTGCCGTGCTGTCGGCAGTGAGCCACGAGCCGCACGCCGACACCGACACGATCATCGCCGCTGTCCGCGGCGACCTCGGCGGCGTCTCCCACCAGGCGGTCTACGACGTGCTCAAGGCGCTGACGTCGGTTGGCCTGGTGCGCCGGATCCAGCCGCGCGGCGCCGTCGCCCGGTATGAGGCGAGGGTGGGGGACAACCACCACCACGTGGTGTGCCGGTCCTGCGGGCTGATCGCCGACGTGGACTGTGCCGTCGGACACGCTCCCTGCCTCAGGGCCTCGAACGACCACGGTTTCGTCATCGACGAAGCCGAGGTCATGTTCTGGGGCCGGTGCCCCGGGTGCACCGACTCCTCGGTCGCCTGACCCACGCCAGCCAAGCCCCGCCCGTAGTAGCCGATACCACCACCAGGAGAAGGAACGACATGACCGAGATGAAGAGCGACAGCGAGAGCCCGGCCCTGAAGGCGCCGGAGCCGGTCACCGGTGGTCGTCCGCACACGCTGCAGGACTGGTGGCCCAACCAGTTGGACCTGTCCGTGCTGCACACCAACTCCTCGAAGTCGACCCCCCTGAAGGAGTCCTTCGACTACAAGGAGCACTTCGCTGACCTCGACGTCGACGCGCTGAAGGCCGACCTGGTCGAGATGATGCACACCTCCCAGGACTGGTGGCCCTCGGACTTCGGTCACTACGGCCCGCTCTTCATCCGGATGAGCTGGCACTCCGCCGGCACCTACCGCATCGAGGACGGCCGCGGCGGTGGCGGCAAGGGTCAGCAGCGCTTCGCCCCGCTGAACTCCTGGCCCGACAACGGCAACCTCGACAAGGCTCGCCGTCTGCTCTGGCCGGTCAAGCAGAAGTACGGCCAGAAGATCTCCTGGGCCGACCTGCTCGTCTTCGCCGGCAACGTCGCGC
>JBDSVV010000173.1:0-4329 GCA_039927035.1 Ornithinibacter sp.
CGACAGCGGCGGCGATCAGGCTCATCGCCTCGATCGGGTCCTCCGAGGGGAAGTACTCGATGTCGACGTCGATCTCCTTGACGCCGGTGACCGTGAGGGTCGTGGTGCCGATGCCCTCGATCGTGGCCCCGAGCGCCTGTAGGAAGAAGCAGAGGTCCTGGACCATGTAGTTCGGGGAGGCGTTGCGGATGATCGTCGTGCCGGGGTTGCGGGCGGCTGCGAGCAGGACGTTCTCGGTGACCGTGTCGCCACGTTCGGTGAGCACGATGGCCTTCTGCGGGGACCGGGTGGTGTCGACCTTGGCCTCGTAGAAGCCGTGGGTGGCGGCGACGTCCAGGCCGAACCAGCGCAACGCGGACAGGTGCGGCTCGACGGTGCGGGTGCCGAGGTCGCAGCCGCCGGCATACGGCAGCTGGAAGGCGTCCAGCTCGTGGAGCAGCGGGCCCAGGAACATGATGATGGTGCGGGTGCGCCGTGCCGCCTCGACGTCGATGCTCGCGAGGTCGAGCCGGGCCGGAGGAACGATCTCGAGGTCGTTGCTGTCGGGGAGCCAGCGCACCTGGACCCCGATCGAGGTGAGCACCTCGATGATCCGGTTGACCTCCTCGATGCGGGCCAGGCTGCGCAGGGTGGTGCGGCCCTTGTTGAGCATGCTCGCGCAGAGCAGGGCAACGGCGGCGTTCTTGCTCGTCTTGACCGGGATGGATCCGGAGAGCTTCTTCCCGCCGACGATCCTCAGGTGCTGAGGACCGCTGTGGCCGAGGGAGACGAACTCGCTGTCGAGCTTCTCGCCGACCCGGGCCAGCATCTCCAGGGAGAGGTTCTGCTTGCCCTGCTCGATCCGTGCGACGGCGCTCTGGCTGGTGTCGAGCAGGTCGGCCAACTCACTCTGGGTGAGGCCCTGGTGCCGCCGGGCGTCCCTGATGAGGGTGCCGATGCGGGTGAGGTAGGTGTCGGTGGAGGTCGTCACCGGGAAAGGGTATATCACATGTGAGATATTGCCGGCGGTGAGGTGTCCCACCCAGCGGTCCGTCTGCGATTTGACGCGGCGGAGGGCTTCGCGTCCCCGGGAGACCTCGGGGATGCCGTCTTCGGCGGGGGCTTTCCAGATGAAGGGGTTGGGTTGGGGGTTCCAGTTGTCGGCCCGGACGGCTAGGGAACGACCGGAGCCTCCACCGAGTCACGGCACGCCGTCGTCTGCTGCGAGAGTGCCTCCTGGCTGGACTGGATCTTGCGCACGACATCGCTCAGCGCGGATGCGTCGAGGTCGCGCACCGCCGCGACGGCGTCGTTCACCAGGTCGAGGACCTTCTGCGAGTCCTCGGCGACCTGGAGGCACTCACCGGGGACGGTCACGACGGCGTCCGCCGGGCCGCTCGGCGAGGGCGAACCCGTGGGCCCCGTGGACGCGCCGGTCGAGGGGGAGGACGAGGTGTCACCACCGGCGACCGTGTCGCCCCCGGACGTCGTGGCGGCGATCACACCCCCACCCAGCACCAGCCCGACGAGGAAGGTCGCTGCGGGGATCCACCACGAGTTGCGGCCCTTGTCCTGGGTCGTGTCGGCCATCGGTCCGCACCCCTTTCCGTCGACGGTGTGAACTGTGTTCCAGTGGTTCCCGACAAGGTACTCCAGCGCGCGGGCCGCACGCATCCCGTCTGTCCGTCAATCGGACAGAACCGATCTCTGCGCGTTTCTGTTGCATGAGTGGGTTGCGGGGGGGTAGACCCTCCACATGGGGACCAGCGCGTGGGATGCCGATGCAAGGGCCATTCGCACCCGGGACGGTGTCGTCGTCTTCTGGGTGGTGTTCTGGCTCGCAGTAGGTGCATGGACCGGCTACCAGCTCTGGCAGCTCACCGGACTCGCCGCCAGCACGGTCGACTCGGGACGCTCCCTCGGGTCAGCCGCGGAGGCGCTCCAGAAGTTGTCGAGCGTCCCCCTCATCGGTGAGCGGACCGGCGCCCTGGGTGAGCAGATCGGCTCCACCGCTGAGCACATCGTCTCCAGCGGTCAGCAGGCCGACCGGAGCATCAGGGGCGTGAGCGTGCTGCTGGGAGTGTCCCTCGCGGTCGCGCCAGCCGGTGCGGTGCTCATGTTCTACCTTCCTGCGCGGATGGCCCGGCGCCGTGAGGCGCACCGGATGCGGGAGGCACTGAGCAGTGAGGAGTCAGCCGCTCCGCTCATGGCGCTGCTGGCGCACCGGGCGGTGGGTAGCCTCCCACCCACTGAGGTCCTGGCCATCAGTGCCGACCCGTATGCGGACCTCGCGGCCGGACGGCACGAGGACCTCGCCGCTGCGGAGCTGGAGCGGCTAGGGATCGATCCGGGGCCTCGGGCCTCACCATGAGCGGGGGGCCCGAACGCCTGCGGCGGCTTCTGCGTCGCCTCTCCGGCAACGGCTCGGCCGACGGGGGGTGGGCCCGCAGCTACGCCCGCTGGACGATGCGGTGGCGCTGGGTGATCGTGGCGTTCTGGTCGTTGCTGCTCGCCGTGGTGGTGTGGGGCCCTGCTGTCCCGAGCGGGGGAGACGACCTGGCCAGCATCATCCCCCAGGACAGCGCCGCCATCCGGGCCGAGATCCGCTCGGTCGAGCTCTTCGGCTTTCCGCTCAGCAGTCGGACCGCCGTGGTTCAGCGCGACCCACGTGGGCTCTCCGTCTTCGTCCAGGCCGAGTCGGTGCTCGAGGCCCTGGCCGTCAACCAGACCACACCGCACCCTCCACTGCTGGGCGCCATTCCGCTCACGAATGCCGTGCCCCTCGGCACCGAGATGACCGAGAGCAACACCACGGTGCTCACCAACCTCTTCATGGACCCGCGGAGCAGCTTCGTCAGCCAGCAAAGAGCTGCTGAGCGCTATGTCTCAGAGAACTTGACCCGCCCGCAGGACCATGTCGTGGGAATCACCGGATCGGTGCCGGCGCGTGCCGAACAGGCACGGATCGTCGGGTCGTCCCTGCACCGTCTCGAACTGCTCACCGTGGTGGCGATCATCATGCTCGTCGGCGTCGCGTTCCGCTCGGTCGTGGCTCCCGTGATCGCGCTGCTCGCTGCGGGAATCGCCTACGTGGTGACTCTCGACGTGTCCGCCCTGCTCGCGGGTGCCTTGGGGATCGCCGCGCCAGCCGAACTCGAGCCACTCCTCGTCGCCCTCCTGCTCGGCATCGTGACGGACTACACGATCTTCTACGTGACGTCGCTGCGGTCCCAGCTCTCCCTGTGCGAGAAGCCGGCTGACGCGGTGGAGCGTTCGATCGCCGCCTACACCCCCATCGTCACGGTCGCCGGGATCACCGTGGCTGCGGGCACGGGGGCGCTGCTCGCGGCGAGGTCGGAGTTCTTCCGTGGGCTCGGTCCGGCCATGACGCTGGCCATCGTCATGGGCCTGGTCGTGTCGGTGACCCTCGTCCCGGCCTTCATCGCCATCCTCGGCTCGCGGGTCCTCTGGCCGGGGCGACTCCTGCCGCACCGGGCGATGCGTTGGCTCCCGATCCCGCCGGGAACACCGTCCGACGTCAGGAGCAGGCGACTGATGGAGCGGCTCACCAGACGTCGCACGGCCACGTGGGTCGTGGTGCTCGCGACCGCGGTGCTCCTCATCGCGACGCTGCCGCTGCGCGGCCTCGAGCTCGGGGTCGGTTTCACGAGCTCATTGCCTCCCGAGAACCCCGTCAAGCGGGCCACGGCGGCTGCCGCGGCTGGGTTCTCGCCAGGCATCTCCTCACCGACGACGATCCTGGTCGAGGGTCCGGGCATGCTGCAGAACCTCGGCGGCCTGTCCGACTTCCAGGACGAACTGGCTGCCGAGCCCGGTGTCGCGGGCATCGTGGGACCGTCGCAGAACTTCACCCAACAGCCCTACGGCGTGGTGCTCAACGACGACGGAGATGCGGCTCGCATGCTCGTGGTCTTCACCCACGACCCCCTCGGCGCGGCCGCCATCGGGGACCTCGCCAACCTCCGTGAGAGGGTGCCGGCGCTCGCGCTCCGGCACGGTCTCGCCGATGCCGAGATCACCTTCGCCGGGGACACCGCCCTCGCCGAGGGGCTGGTGGCCTCGACAAGCGCCGACCTCTACCGGATCGCCATCGTGGCGATCATCGTCAACCTTCTGCTCCTCGTCGTGTTCCTCCGCTCGCTGCTTGCCCCGGTGCTGCTCCTGTGCTGCAGTGTGCTCGCCCTCGCTGCCGCGCTCGGTCTGACCAACTTCTTCTTCGCCGACCCCGAAACGGGCGGTGGACTGACCTTCTACGTGCCGTTCGCGGCCGCGGTGCTGCTGGTGTCCCTGGGCTCGGACTACAACATCTTCGGGGTGGGACGCGTCTGG
>JBDSVV010000174.1:0-8972 GCA_039927035.1 Ornithinibacter sp.
CGCCCCGACTCCTCGGACCGGACGCTGGCCCGGACCCTCGCACCGGACGCCAGAAGTCTTGGGACCAGGAGCTTGCCCTGGTTGCCGTGGGCAGCGGTCACGAGGATCACCGGCACATCTCCTCACCCATCTCGGCGCACGTGTTGCGCCTGATTGACAACGCGACCCGGCTGGGGCGCGAAGACATTGACGACCTACGTGGTGGTGATCGCCTTGAGGAACGCAAGGTCCCCGGCAGCGGCGTAGTCGTGCAGTCCACGAGCGCTCATGTCGGGCTGGTGCTCGCGCTGGGGCTCGGGCACTGAGGGGTTGCCGCTCCAGGACAGCAGCCGGCAGACCCGCCGCTTGATGCGCCACCCCTCCTCGGTGCGGACCAGCTCGTCGTCGTAGTAGCCGGTACCGAGCCACGACGGCCCGCCCTCGGCCGCCTCGCGCACGAGGAGCCAGTTGCCGAAGCTGAAGGCGTTGGCGGTGTCGCCGTCGACGTGGACGAGCTGGCCCATCATCGTGTGCACGTGGCGGTCCAGGGTCGCGTGGAACCCGGCGAACGACTCCTTGAACTCCTCGAGCCCGTTCCAGCCGGCACCGGCCGGACCGAAGATCGCCTCGACGTCGTGCGTGAAGACGCGGTCGAAGAGGTTGAACTGCCGGGCATCGAGCGCGAACGCGTAGAGGTTGAGGACCTCCCCGATGGCCAGCTTGTCCTTGACGATGTCGTCCATTGCTCTGTCTCCTTCGTTCTGGGTGGGTGGGTGACTCATCGGGCCCTCGTGCTGTCGCCGCAAGGTCACTGCGTCTTCTTCGGGACGGCAGGTGTGAAGCGGTCCAGCGTGGTGATCCCCGCCACCTGGTGCGGGTCCAGGCCGGCCATGAGCCGCCCGTAGTTCTCCGAGAGGGCCTCGAGGTTGAGCGCGCCGTGCAGGGTGACGACGCGTGCGTCACGCCAGGCGCGCTGGATCGGCTCGAAGTCCATGATCGCGGTCGACCCAGAGTTGCGCTGGAGGAGCTCGATCGCCTCGGCGCACCACTTGGCCGCGTAGGCCGTCTCGACCAAGACTCGGGCGCTGAACTTCTGCATGTAGCCCGGGTCGGCCGGCGTCCCTGCAGAGGCGAGCACACCGAGTCGGTCGGTCTCATCGGCGTTGGCCCGCGTCATCAGTAACGCCGACTGGATCTTGGCGTGCACGTCGGCGAGCATCAGGTGGGTCAGTGGCGCCTCCAGCTGGTTCCTGTAGGTCGTGCCACGGATCGGGCGCCCGTTGGATCGCTCCAGGAATCTCGCCAGTGCGCCTTGGGCGATGCCGATCGACATTCCGGCCATGGTGGTGAAGGCCCAACCGAGTGTGGGCGCCTTCCACAGCGAACCCGCGAGCCCGCTCTCGATGGTTCCCTGAGCAATGTCTCGGAAGTCGACTCCGCGGTACTCCTCGACGAAGAGCTCGTCCTGCACGAGCGTGACCGAGACGCTTCCTGTGCCACGCATGCCCGCGACGTGCCAGTCGTCGAGGAAGCGCAGCTGGTCGCGAGGCACCTGCAGCGCCACCAGGTACGGTCCATCGCCGCCATCGGCGATACAGCCGAGGTTGGTGTAGGGCGCCCAGAGGGAGCCCGTCGCGAAGGTCCACGGACCACCCGAGACCACCCATCCGCCGTCGGCCCGCTTGACCCGCCCGCGCGATGCCGGAAAGTGACTGGATCCGGCGACCCGCGGGCCGACCCACGGTGAGCCGTAGACCTCGTCGAGGACGCCTGCACCCATGCCCGCAGGGAGCCAGTTCGTCGATGCTCCGCCCCACACGATCCACCCGGCGGCCCCATCCCATCGAGAGACCTCGGTCACGACCTCGAACTGGTCCCGCACCGAGAGCTCGTGTCCGCCGAACTCGGCGGGACTGCCGATGTCGAACGCACCGGTGGCGTGCAGATCGGCAATCGTCTCGTCGGAGTGCCGGTCCGCGCGCTCGGCGTCGGGCGCGCGCTCGCGCAAGGCCGGCCCGAGCTCGCGGACCTTCTCCAAGATCGTGGTGAGCCTGTCGGTCGAGTCAGTGGTCGCGAGCATCGTTGTCTCTCCTGGGTCGTTCCTGCGGGTCAGCTGGTGCGTGGCTCCCGTGTGGCGGCGGCCGCCCGAGGGGTCAGCCACGGGCCGGCACGATCGGGAGCTGCACGTAGCTCGGGTGGTCCGGGCCGGTGTGAATCGTGTTCGTCGCGCCCACGTGGTAGCTCTCGTCATAGGCCCGGGAGGGGATGCCGGCCGGGGAGTAGGGCTGGATGTCGATCCGCAGGCGAGACCCCTTGCGGATGAGGGCGGTGCTGGGGTTGAGGCCGACCTCGACCTCGACGACCTCGTCCGGTCCCAGGGGTGCGTAGTCCTTTTCCGTGTGGGTCTGGACGGGCCAGTACTGCGTCGTCCGCGCCTGGTCGAGGGCCCGGTGCGACACCTTGAGCAGCCCGTGACCGACGGGGTGGATGTTCGTGGGGTCCACCGGCGGCACGAGGCTCTCGTAGCGGATCTCCCGGTCGGTCTCGTCAAGGACGCGCAGGGAGACGAAGACGTCCATGTCGCTGCTTGTCGATGACATCCACAGCCCGGCCTTCATGTAGCCGGCCAGGACCATGTCGCTGGTCATCGGCTCGCTGACGAAGGACACGCCTGTCGACCAGCGCGGGGTGCCACCGACGAAGCCCACCGGGGCGGGGATACGCCGGCCGACGTCGAGGTGCGCGTCGTAGCTTGCACTGCTCTCGGCAGCGGGGGGCGCCTCGACGATGCGCAGGATGTCGCTGCGACGACCGTCACCCTGCCAGTCCGACTCCGTAGCATCGAGGTACCAGCGGCGGTAGTCGGTTCGGGCGATCGGCCACTCCGACTCATCGGAGGTGAAGTGGCTGCCGTTCCCGGTCCGCACCTGCACCCGCACCGTAGGCCCGCCCATGACGCCGTTCTCGATGCCCTTGAGCCAGTGGTCGAAGAACTGCATGTGCTCGGTGATCGTCGACTGCTTGTAGCTGTGTGGGAACCACGCGTCGACGAAGTCGAAGCGCTTCGCGGTGGCTTCGGTGGAGTGGACGAAGGTCTCGCTGCTGCCTGCCTGGTGGATGACGACGCCGGTTTGGGGGCCGACGATCCACACTGGGGCGGTGGCCTTCTCCAGCTCGGGTCGCATGAAGATCGACCCGTTGGGGCCGTAGGCGGCCGCGTCGTTGAACGGCGTAGCCAGAACGCGTGCGAGCCAGTCTGTCTCGCGTCGCTCACCGGAGTAGTTGTGCCCGGCCATGGCCATCCGCCACCAGCTCCAGAAGCCGTCACCGTAGAGACCGCCGCCGTAGAACGCCTCGTTGTAGAGGTCGGCGTCGGTACCCAGCGCAACCATCGCCTTGAGGTGGGGGGGTTGCAGGCTCGCCACGGTGTGTTGCGTGATCGCGAGATAGGACATGCCCCACAGGCCGACGTTGCCGTTGGACCAGGATTGGGTTGCGGCCCACTCGATCGCGTCGTAGTAGTCCTCAGCCTGCTGGAGGCTGAACGGCGCCTGCAGGCCGGGGCTGTTCCCGACGCCGCGGGCGTCGACGCGGATGCACACGTAGCCGTTGGGCACCCACACCGAGGAGTCGACGCTCTCGTGGTTCTCGTACTGGAACCCGTCGGGGTTGCCGGAGAAGTAGCGGTCCTCGAGCACCTCCTTGGCCAGCGCGTCCTGCTCGCTGCCGATGACGCCGTGGTCGAAGGCTTTGCCGTAGAAGCCTTGGTTCATCACGACGGGGTACTCCTCGTCCTCGGCGGGACGGAAGACGTCGGCGCACACGTAGGAGCCGTCGCGCGTCGGGATTCGGACGTCGGTCATCTTGACGATGCCGCGGATGTTGCGCCGCAGTTCATTGCGGGCGGCGGCGGCGTTGAGCAGCACCCGCGGGGAGTTCGTCGAGAAGACGCCCGGCGTCTCGTTGAGTTGGGCCAGCAGCCTGGTGACGGCGGGATCGCTGGCGAAGGTGACCGTCTGGTCACCGGCGAAGCTGACCATGCTGGCACTCGACAGCCCGCCCCCGGCGGCATCGCCTTCGACGGCGTCAGCGTCCGCGTCGGCCTGGTTGAAGTTGAGGACCGTGGGGCCGACCAGGTCGTGCACGAGGGGGGAGATCGTGACCCCGCTCCCGGGGTTGCCTTCCTGGTCGAGCGTCTGGACCAGGCGAGCGAGGTTGGTGACGATCGGGTCGTGCAGCCGCTCGATCTTGCCGTCGACGCGCGGGACCAGTTGCGCGAGGTTGACCCGCTTCGCTCCCTCGGCGGATCCGAGGACGAGCCCTCCGATGAAGAACGTCACGGACTCTCCTGTGCGGTAACGGAACTCCCCACGGTCGTTGGTGGTCCCGGCTCCGGTGGGGGTCTCGTACCTCAGGCCGGCGATCGGGCCCGCGAGGACGCCGATGGCGACCTCGACCTCGGCTGTGTCAACGGTGGTCATCAGTGCTCGCTCTCGTCGGTCATGGCGTCGTCGGGGTCGGTTTGGATGGGCGCTGCGGCGCGGTGCCCCTGGCCGGGGAGAATCACGCACTTGGCGTGGGGGGAGGTGGCTTGCACTCGCCAGGCCGCGGCGAGCTGGTCGAGCGGGAAGGTCTTTACGGGCACGTGGAGGTCGCCACCCTCGAGTGCACGCCAAAGCCAGGTCAGCGCCGGGGCCTTCTGCGCCAGCGGGGTGTGCAAACCGGCGAAGCCGGAGACGGTAAGCTGCTTGCCGCGAAGAAGTCCCGCGGGCAGCGTGACGTCGGCACCGGCGGCGTCGCCGATGTTCACCACCCTTCCTCGAGGGCCGCACACCCGCAGGGCGGCCTCCAGCGGTACGCCGAACAGCCCATCCAGGACGACGTCCACGTCTCCGGCGGCCTCAGCCAGGCGCGTGGCCAGGTGCTCGGGGCTCTCGCCGGGGTTCAGCGCCACGACCGTGTCAGCGCCTAGGCTGAGCAGCCCCTCCAGGGCTGCCCGGTCGCGCGCCACGCCGACGACCCTTCCTGCCCCTCGGGCGTGGGCGATCTGGACCGCGAGCTGCCCCACCGCACCGGTCGCCCCAAGGACGAGCACCGTCTCCCCGCGGCGCATCGCGGCGATCTCGACCAGCGGCATGAAGGCCGCCGTGCCGGAGTTGCCGACGGCAGCACCGAGCACCGGGTCTGTGCTGACAGGCAGAGGCAGCAGGTCGTCGTCGGCGAGGAGGACGTGGGTGGCGAACGCGCCGGGGGCCGTGGGCGAGGCGTGGCACTCCCCGTAGACCGTGGTGCCGGCGGGGTGGGTGTCGGACTCGACCACCACGCCCACGCACTCGCTGCCGGGCACGTAGGGGGCCCCGTGGCGGACCGAGTGGAAGCCCCCCGAGGCGATGAGCAGGTCAAGAGGGTTCAGCGGGGCGGCGACGACCGCGATGATCGCGGCGCCGGGGCGACGGGTCGGGAGCTCGATAGTGCCCAGGGTGGGCTCGGCGCCCGCCGACTCGACGATCGCCGCACGGACGGTACGACCGGACGGCACCTCGAGAGCCGCGTGTGATGCGGCCGGTACGGCAGAAGAGCCCACGATTTCCTCCTTGAAACCACCCGGATAGTTCGGGTGTTTAGATCATCAGGATCGCCGTCGAACCTGTCAAGGCCTTGAGCGAGAAAACAGCCGGGTGGTTTATGTCATACAGCGCGCCATCGCGGTCTGTCGCGAACGTGCTGGTGACACCAAGGGGTTTCCCTGCAAGGGCCTCGACGCGCACGAGACCCCTGCAGTAGGCGGCCAGACGTCAGCGGGACCGGACGGGGAGCTGCAGATAGGACGCGTGGTCCCCGCCTGTGTGGATCACATGCTGACCACTGTTGGCGCCTACGTACTCGCGCAGCCCCGGCATCATCGTGCCGAGCAGGTTTCGCGCGCTGACGATGAAGCGCAGCTGCTCACCGGCCTTGAAGGACAGGCCGATCGGGAGCAGGTCGATCTCGACGTCGACGACCTCGCCGCCCGTGAGCTTCTCGACCCGGTCGAAGGTGTGCGCCGGCACGTCCTGCGTGGAGAGCGCCTCGTCCAAGTGACGGGCCGAGACCCGCAGGCGCCCGTCGGATCCCTTGTAGCGCAGGATGGTTGCCCCGTGGTCGGTGAGGTCGTGCACCCGGGCGTTCTGGTTCGGTGTCGTGAACGCCTGCAGGGGCGTGCCGTGGGCGTCCAGCTTCTGCACGAGCACGAACAGGTCCATGTCGTCGGCGTCGCGGGCCTCGACGAACAGGTGGGCCTTTGGGTACCCCACGAGGACCGTGTCGACTTGGAACCGGGTGATGAACGAGACCCCGTTCGGGTTGGCGGTCACGTCGTACTCGGCGCTCGCAGCGACACTCGGCGCGTGAGCGAACAGCCCCCGCGAGTTGGCCTCGAGGTAGTACTTGGTCGAGGTGACCTCGCTCGGTGGAAAGGCGTCCGCGGAGATCCCGACCTTGTCACCGCCGGCGAGGTCGAGCACGGAGTAGCGAACCGTTGGTGTCGACTCCCACCAGTTGTCCTCGCCCTTGAGGTAGCGGTCGAAGAAGCGCTTCAGCTCCTCAACGTTGGCGTCGTCGTAGTAGTCGGGCCACTCCTGGGTGTTGTGGACGCGCAGCCACTTGTCCTGAGAGGCCATGCGACGCCAGCCCCGGAACGTCCCGGCGGTGTGCAGCGTGTTGGAGTAGCTCGCCACGACGTACGCCGGCACCGTGATGCTGGCGAAGTCGGGGATCTTGTCTTCCCACAGGTCGGTCATGAGCGGGTACCGCTCGGCCTCCGCGAGGATGTCCTCCTTGTTGTTCTTGCCGAAGAAGCTGCCGTGCTGGAGGAGCCCGGCGAAGGCGGTGTCGGGCATCCCGCCTCGCATGACGAGGTCCCGGTAGACGTCGCTAACGCCCTCCCACGGGTTGATGGCGGCCAGGTGCGGGGGCTGCTCAGCGGCGGTGAACCACTGCGCCACCGCGAGGTAGGACGTGCCGCTCATCCCGACCTTGCCGGTGCACCATTCCTGCTCGGCCAGCCACTCGACGAGGTCGTAGCAGTCGCGGCCCTCCTGGCGATCCCACAGCACGCTGTCGCCCTCGGAGTCAACGACCCCGCGGATGTCGGGGTTGCAGACGGCGTACCCCTGCGCGCACCAGTAGGCCGGGTCCGGAGCCTCGAACTTCTCCAGCCCAGAGACGACGTCGTTGGACAGGCCCACCAGCCCGAAGACCCCCATCACGCTGACCGACGTGCCCTGGCCCTTGCCGTAGGGGCTCCACGCCACGATGACCGGCACCTTCTCGTCTCCCACCGGGCGGAAGACGTCGGCGTAGATCGTCACGCCGTCACGCAGGGTGACCGCGACGTCCTTCTCGAACACGATGTCGACGGGCAGCGGCTTGAACGGGGGCGCCACCTGGAAGCCGGCCTCGAGCACGCGGGTGCCCGGGTCGAAGGCGGTGAGCACGCCGGTCCGGGGAGCCGGAAGCGGCTGGGAGGGGACGAACATCTTCTGGCTGTCGCTCATCGTTGAGCTCCTCTGCTTGATGACCCTGGGGATCGACCCCGCGGTTGGCTGTGAGCGTAGGGCGGGCTGCGCAATAAATCAACAGATGTTGAGAAATTGCCCCGGTGCCCTAGATTCGACCTGTGACGACTGCCGAGAACACCGTGCGCAAGGGTCGGCGTGGGCGCCGGCCAGGCTCGAGCTCCACCAGGGAGGCTGTACTGACGGCTGCGCGCGCGCGCTTCGCCGCCAACGGCTTCACCGCCACGACCATCCGGCTCGTCGCCGCCGACGCCGGCGTGGACCCCTCGCAAGTGATGCAGTTCTACGGGTCCAAGGACGAGCTGTTCGCCGCAGCCATGGCCATCCCACCGTCGGCTCTCGAGAGGTTCAACACCGCCTACGAGGGGCCTGACGAGCACCTGGGCGAACGCCTCGTGAGGGCCTCCCTCCTGGCATGGGAGGGGCCGCCCGAGGACTCCGAGCCGCTCATGGCGATGCTGCGTGGCGCCATAGCCAATGAGACCGCAAGCGAACAGCTGCGCGACTTCCTCCAGTCCCGACTGCAGCACGGCACCGAGGGGAGAGCGGACGAAGATGCCGCACTCCGAGCGGGACTCGCGTCGACGATGCTCGTCGGAGTCATCGTCGGCCGGCGCATCATCGGGGTGCCGACGCTCGCCGCAGCGGACCCGGAACGGCTCGTCGCCCTCCTGGGGCCGGCCCTCCAGGTGATCTTGGTTCCCCCGACCGTGGGCTAGCCGCCCACGGGTCGTCCCGCAACGGTTTCAGAAGGGCTGGAAGTAGACCCCGCCACCCAGACTCTTCCTGTCATGCCCCGCGAGGCCCTGCGGGTGGGGGGAACGCGTTTCCGGCCTGAGTACTATGCCTCGATACAGTCCTGTGCGTGTTCGTTGCCGAGTTGAGCCACTTCATGGACATGCCGGATTCGACGCCCGGGCCGGCGGGCCGATTGGCGGGGCACCTCTACGGGATCGTTCGGGCAGCGACGGCGGGGGATGCCGGCATCGGGTGGATGAGTGCACTGCCGTGTCGTCGAAGGCGCTCCGTCGCAGCATCCTCCGTGTGGGGTCGGTCTCCAGCAGCTCGGCCTCACGGACGACGCGGACCGGCTCGGGCCTGATCCATCAGGGCACGCTAGCCCGCAGACTCGTCGCCAGCGCGCCGCCCGCCACACGGCCCTCTCGGTGGCACGGAAGAGTTCGTCGAGAAACTTCTCGATCCGATGTCGAAGAACTGGTTCGCTGTTCGACGTACTGGTGAAAGAGCAGCTCCCGCTATCGGAAGGACATAAGGACATGCCGCGATTCATGGGATTCGTCAGGATGGATGAGGGCCTCGGCGCACCGCCGCAGGCTCTGATGGACGCGATGGACACGTACATCGGTGAGCAGGCGTCCAAGGGCGTCTTCCTCGACGGTGGCGGCCTCTACGGCACCGAGGACGCCGTGAACTTCG
>JBDSVV010000175.1:0-6199 GCA_039927035.1 Ornithinibacter sp.
CGCCGTGGCGATGAACGCCGCACTGACGGCGTCGATGACCACGCTGCCCGAGCAGCTCCGCAAGACCCTGACCTGGGACCGTGGCAAAGAGCTCTCCGGCCATGCCCAGTTCGCGCTCGAAACCGGCACGAGAGTGTTTTTCGCCGACCCGCACTCGCCCTGGCAGCGACCCACGAACGAGAACACGAACGGGCTCTTGCGCCAGTACTTCCCCAAGGGCACCGACCTGTCCCGATGGTCCGCCGACGACCTCGAAGCCGTCGCCCTCGCGATCAACAGACCTCGGAAGATCCTGAAGTGGAAGACCCCCGCGGAGGCCTTCGAGAAGCAACTACGCTTGATCGAACAGGCCGGTGTTGCAACGACCGATTGAACTCGCCCAATTCACGAGTGTCCGATACGGCGAACGACTTGCTGAGATCGGCGCCGTTCCCTCGATCGGCACCCTCGGCGATTCCTACGACATTGCGCTGGCCGAAACCGTGAACGGGTACTACAAGGCCGAGCTCATCCGTGCCCCGCCCGCGAGGGACGGCCGTGGAAGACCGTCGAGGACGTCGAGCTCGCCACCCTGAGTTGGGTCCCACAACCACGACCGCCTGCACGGCTAGCTAAACGATGTCCCGCCAGCAGAGGCGGAAGGTACTGGCACGGTTGGGATCAAAGCGCCGCATACTGCGAACGGCGCTCCGACCGGTATGGGTCCTGGTGTTCGTACAACCCGATGAGTGTAGATAGATGAACACTTGTTCATCTAATCCCAGCTCGAATCCCTGTCATGGGACATGGAGTAGCGGGACGCGCCGCCAAGCCGACCCTCGACCTGCCCACCGCCAAGGCCGTTGCCACCACGCTTCAGGCTCTCGCCACCCCCAGCCGCCTCCTGATCCTCGCGCACCTCCAGCACCGTCCCAGCACCGTCGGAGACCTCACCGCAGCCGTCGGCATGGAGCAGTCAGCCGTTTCCCATCAACTCCGACTCCTACGCAACCTCGGCCTCGTAGAGGAACAACGCGACGGGCGCCGCATCATCTACAACCTTTTCGACGACCACGTCTCCGAGCTCATCGCACAGGCGATCTACCACGCCGAACATGTTCGGCTAGGGACCCCGGACCCCACCGCTACGGCGAGATAGCCGCCATCAGGGGACCGCCGGAGAGAGGCAATCCCCGGGGCCCTAGCCGTCAACCCGGGCGCCGGACAGGAACTCCCCGAGGTCAAGACGGATGCGGGGGTGAGGGCCCATTGGGCACGCAGTCGCTGTCGGCCCCGGCGATGTTGTGGTAACCGTGGGCGCAGTCAACGATTCGTGCCGTCCGGGGCCCCCTCGTCAGTAGCAGGCCAAAGACGACGAATCCGATCACCAGCACCGCAACGAAAACCAGGACTGTGACGCGTCTGACGTGAAGGTGCACAGTCGATTCGACGTCGCAAGGGCTCAGTGGGTTCCATCGGCCTGCCTATGTGGTCGAGTCGATCAACGCCTGCACGCCCCAGCCGGGGTTGCCGTCTTCTCATTTCCCCGTAGACGGGTCGAACGTCCCGTCCCACGGGGACTTGATGCTCTGCCGGGTCAGCCATTGACGCCGCACACTGGGGGTAGTCAACGGGAGGTCGAGGATCATGATGGGCGACGGTTACAGCGGTCAGGGTTGGGGCGGCGGTATGGGCTGGGGTGGGTGGCTGATGATGAGTCTCATCGCCCTTGTCTGCCTTGCGCTCCTGGGCGCATTGATCTACTGGCTGGTTCAAGGAGCCCGCGGCGGGGCGGCTACGCAAATCTCTCAGCCGCCGACGCGTCCGCGTGCGCAATCGACGCTCGCCGACCGCTTCGCGCGGGGAGATATCGACGAGGACGAGTATCTCCGTCGGAAGGCGCTGCTGGACGCCCAGTAGAACCTTGGGGCCGCGAGGTGCGACTAGGTGCCGGTCCGCCATTCTTCGATGGCGAGTCGGCACTTGTCTGCCTGCTCCTCATCGTAGGGATCAGCGGTCCGAGTCATGCTCTGGCTCGGGTGCGAAGTCCTCAACGGTCATGGCGACACGATACTTCCGGGGGGTATCCATGGATTCCGTACACTGGGAAGCGATGTCGACCAACCAGCACCCCAAACCCTCGGCGCGGCATGCGCTGTGGGTCGGTGGCATGCTCGTGATGCTTGCCGGTCTGTTCGGCATGCACGGTCTGGACAGCCACGGCACGGCCAGCATGGGCGCGACGATGGAAGCTTCCATGTTCGAGTCCGTGACCGGTGTCTCCGGGGCCGCCCAGGTGTCCACGTTGGAAATCGCCCACTACGCCGGTTCTGCGGTGGCGTCGGTACCGGTCGTGACCGGTCACCCGTTGATGGACATGGACATGGCAGCGATGTGTCTGGCGATCTTGGCGGTCGCGCTCATCGCTTTGCTGAGGTTCCTGCGCGGCAACCGGGTCCGCCCGATCCTGTGGGTCATGGCCCGTCCGGCTCGGGCACCGGGTCGTGTGGGCCGTCGCCCTGATTCGCCGTCGCTGTTCAGTCTGTCGATCCAGCGCTGCTGAGCGGTCAGCGGACCCCCGGTTCTCCGAGGTGCGGTCCGCTGTTCTCGCGCGCCCTATCCCTCTTTTCGACAGACCCCTTTCAGGAGACTTCTCATGAAGCGATTCATCAGTTTGGTTGCGGTTGCCGTTGTGGCGACCGTCGCACTGTCCGCATGCGGCAGCAGCGGCAGCAGCGGCAGCAGTACGACCAGTAGCACGTTCAACGATGCGGACGTGACGTTCACCGCGTCGATGATTCCGCACCACAAGCAGGCTGTGCAGATGGCGAAGTTGGCTAAGACGAACGCGTCGTCGCCCGCAGTGAAGGACCTGGCGGCCAAGATCGAGGCCGCTCAAGGCCCCGAGATCGCCACGATGTCGGGCTGGCTCAAGGACTGGGGCAAGGACGGAAAGTCTGGCTCCGGGATGAGCGGCATGAGTTCTATGCCAGGCATGATGAGCGAGGATGACATGATGAACCTGGATGGAGAGTCCGGTGCCATGTTCGACCGGATGTTCCTCACCATGATGATCGATCACCACACCGGTGCCATCGAGATGGCGAAGACCGAACAGTCCGACGGCAAGAGCGCGGACGCGGTTGCGCTCGCGAAGAAGATCGAGGCCGATCAGACCGCCGAGATCGCCACGATGAAGGACCTTCTCAAGTCCTGACCTCTCGACGTCCGGTCGGCTGACTTTGACCCTCCCCAAAACAGCAGCCGACCGGACGCCGTCCATCCCTCGCCAGGTGATCTGAGGAGCAGGCCCATGAAATTCTCGCACTGCACGTCATGAGCGAGGGCCTTCGCCGTCGACCTGACCCTGGGTCGTCCCCCAGACCAGCCGGCACCACGCCAACGCTGACGGTGACGCGCAAAGGGACCTGAGCATGCCCGGAATGATGTTCGACAGCGTGATGAAGGCTCTCGAAGCCGCGCTGGGCAACGACTTCCAGGCGAGGTGGGTCGACATGCTGAGCCAGCATCATGTGGGAGCCCTTGAGACGGCTTCCACCGGAACCGACGACGGTGAGGACAAGAAGGCCCGGTCCCTCGCCACAGCCATCGTGATGTCTCAGCGAACCCAGGTGAAGGCGATGCAGGGGCTGAGCCGATGAGACGCCGCGCCGCCCTCATCTCCACCATGGCGGTCCTCGCGGTGTCGTTGGTCTGAGATGCAGTGCCACCGGCACACACGAAACCGACGGTGTCTTTGGAGCACCGCCCGGCGGGGAGCGTTGCTGCCTACGTGCACACCCGAACGGGCTGATCGCTGGTGGCACGCCACCAGCGACCGTTGAATCGTGCTCATTCAACTCGGCAGCGGTTGTAGACGAAGAGAGCTCCACGCGCCGCTCGGTACTTGCAGTCGTTGGTGCCGACCTGCCGTTGCCGGCGGCCTAGCCGTCGCGCCGCCGTACCCCACTGGCCAGCCGGAAAGGAACCAGGACTTCACTCCTGTGGTGCACACGAATCGACGTCATGGTCATGGGACGCCACCCGTTCGTTCGGGGTTCCCGGCAGAAATCACGCGGCGCACCGGAACTCACCATCCGGGACCATTGGAGGCGGGGACGGGACCTAGGACCCCTGCCACGGGCGGGTCACGACCGTACTTTGGAAGTAGACGTAAAGCGTCTGAACCAAAGGTCGAAAGGGTCGTAGCCATGAACAGGGACAAGAACCCGATGTACGTGCTGGCGCTCGTTGCCGGGGCCGCGATTGCCGCGTGGGCCGGACTTCCGATCGTGTTCCTGTTCCTGCTGGCCTGCCCGCTGATGATGTTCTTCATGATGCGCGGCATGGGCGGGATGGGTGGGAGCAGCGACTCCACCCGCGACCAGGACACCGCGAAGCACGACGTGGGGAAGCCTGACGGATCCCACGAGCGGATCGATCAGCCGTAACCAACCTGTCCGGACCGGCTGAGCCGAGGGACGTTCGCCCCTTGACGCAATACCCCTAGGGGGTATGTTGGAGGCATGAGGAACCACACCGAACAGAACACAGCGCAAGCGCTACCAGTGGTGAAGGACCCCGTCTGCGGGATGGAGGTCGACCCTGCTGTCAGCGACCACGTCGCCGAGCACGACGGGCAGTCATTCCACTTTTGCTCCGGTAACTGCCAGGCCACGTTCGAGGCCAGCCCCGACACCTATCTGGGCACCCACGCGAACCAGCACCACGGACATGACGATCAGGGTGCCGCTGCGCCCTCGTCGGGCAACGAGGTTGCGGAGTGGACCTGCCCGATGCACCCCGAGATCCGGCAGCCCGGCCCCGGGGCCTGCCCCATCTGCGGGATGGCCCTCGAACCGGTCACCGTGACCGCCGACACCGGTCCCAGCGCAGAACTCGCAGACATGACCCGCCGGTTCTGGATCGCGCTCGTGCTATCGGTCCCAGTCGTCATCCTGGGCATGGGCGGGGACCTCATTCCCGCGATCCACGACCTCATCTCACCCACAGCATCGACGTGGGTCCAGTTCGTGCTCGCGACCCCTGTCGTGCTGTGGGCAGGCCTGCCGTTCTTTCGGCGTGGCTGGACCTCGGTCCGCACCATGAAGCTGAACATGTTCACGCTCATCGCGATGGGCACCGGCGTCGCCTGGCTGTTCAGCGTCATCGCCACGTTCGCGCCCGGGATCTTCCCCGACGCGTTCCGGATGGACGGAGCCGTCGACGTCTACTTCGAAGCAGCAGCTGTCATCACCACCCTCGTCCTGCTCGGACAGGTCCTCGAACTTCGCGCCCGCGAACAGACCTCCGGGGCCATCAAAGCCCTGCTAGACCTGACCCCCAAGACCGCCCACCGGCTCGCCGCCGACGGCGCCGAGGACGAGGTCACCCTCGACCAGGTGCAGATCGGTGACCGTCTCCGGGTCCGACCCGGCGAGAAGGTCCCCGTGGATGGGACCGTCGAGGACGGCCGGTCCTCCTTGGACGAGTCTCTGGTCACCGGTGAGTCCATGCCGACCACCAAGACCACCGGCGACAGCGTCATCGGCGGCACCCTGAACCAGACCGGCTCGTTAGTGATGCGTGCCGACAAGATCGGGCGCGACACCATGCTGGCACGGATCGTGCAGATGGTGGCCGAGGCCCAACGGTCCCGCGCCCCCATCCAGCGGATGGCGGACCGGGTCGCTGCCTGGTTCGTCCCCGCCGTCATCGCCGCCGCCGTCATCGCGTTCATCATCTGGGCAACCGTCGGACCAGACCCCCGCCTCGCGCACGCCCTCATCGTGGCCGTGGCGGTCCTGATCATTGCCTGCCCCTGTGCTCTCGGCCTCGCCACACCCGTCTCGATCATGGTCGGAGTCGGGAGAGGAGCCGGACTCGGAGTGCTCATCAAGAACGCCGAATCGCTCGAACTGATGGAGAAGGTCACCACCCTCGTCGTCGACAAGACCGGGACCCTCACCGAAGGAAAGCCCTCGGTCACCCAGGTCGTCCCCTCCACGGGGTTCACCGACAACGAGGTCCTCCGGCTCGCTGCTGGAGTTGAACGCAACTCCGAACACCCACTCGCACGCGCCATCGTCAACGCAGCCACCAACGCGGGACTCACCGTCCCCGACGTCACCGACTTCGACTCCCCGACCGGTAAGGGAGCTACCGGCACCGTCGAGAACCAACGAATCATCATCGGCAGCGCCAACTACTTGTCCAGCCA
>JBDSVV010000176.1:0-9849 GCA_039927035.1 Ornithinibacter sp.
TGCCGTAGGAGAGTCCGCCCAGGCTGCCTTCGATGAGGGTCTTGACGGCGGCCGCGATGGCCGAGGCGACCACGATGATGATGATCGCCACGATCAGTGCGGGCAGGAACGCGATGATCGAGGTCAGCAGTGCGCTGATCGGGTTGGGACCGAACACACCGAACGCGAGCTGCAGCACGAAGAGCATCAGCGTGTAGTAGACGAGCTTGCCGATGATGTCGGACGCGTCGAACTCCGACTTCGCCAGCGCCTTGCCGACCCCGCCGCGTTCGACAGCGTGGTCGAACCCGACACGTTCGAGGACCTTGCCGATGGCCTTGGCGATCATCTTGGCGATGAACCAGCCGATCAGCAGGATCAGCAGGAACATCACCAGCCTGGGGACGAAGGCGACGACGTTGGTCAGCGCGTTCTGTAGGGCATCTGTCATGGGTTCTTCTCCTGAGGACTACGCCAGCCCGAAGGTTTCAGGCGGCAGTGATTGGGACATGCGCCCCCAGCCGGCGGCTGCGGAAGCAAGGCCGAGGGGGTGTACGACGTACACATTAGCGTGTACGTTGTACACGAAAGAGGCCGCCGTTACCAACTTTTTGTCGACGCGGCCCAGGAGGCGCTCTCAAGACACCGGGAGCGGTCAGGAGCGCACATGAACGAGAAGGACGAATCCCGCCCTGTCCAGGATGCCTCCAGACGGGAAGCCCTGAGCAGGGAGCGGATCCTGCGCGAGGCAATCGAGATGATCGACCGCGACGGTCTGCAAGCGGTGACGATGCGCTCCCTGGGAGCGCGGATGGATGTGGCGGCCATGGCCCTCTACCGCTACGTCAACGGACGTGAGGACCTCCTCGAAGGCGTCGTGCAGACCCTCGTCGACGAGGTACACGTCGATCCCGAAGGAAACCTCGGTCCTCACGACGGGTGGCAGGCCCTCCTGCAGTGGCTCGCGCACTCCGTGCGCCAGGTCGCCGTCGAGCACCCCGCGATCTTCCCGCTCATCGCCACCCGCCACCCCGCAGCGCCCTGGCTGAGACCACCACTACGCAGCCTGCGCGTGGTCGAGGAGTTCCTGCAAGGACTCACAGAACGCGGCTTCACCGACAAACAAGCCGTGCGGACCTACCGGATCTTCACCAGCTTCCTCATCGGCCACCTCCTCCTCGAGGCCGCCGCCAGCGGCGCCTCCACCGCCCCAATGGATGAACCGTTGGACGAAGGCGACGCCGACATCCCGCCCCCGAGCGAGACCGTCGAGGTCTCCGACTACCCGACCATCGCCCGCACCGCCGAAATGCTCGCTGAGGACCACACCCAGGAAGAGTTCGAGCAGGCACTCGAAGCTCTCCTGGACCGCCTCGACCACGAACTATCCCAATAGCCACACCACGAACTCCTGACCGCGGAGAGCGCGGATAGACCCAGAAGGGTCGATCCTGTCGGCATAACAGCGGAGAGGCTTCGGTGGACGATCTCCCCGCACGCCGTTCCTCGACCACCGTTCAATGTGGATCTCGTGCACGGATGCCGACTCCCTGGTGCCCGCACGTTGGTGGGTGCATCAGGTCATATGAGCCGTCAGTGGCGTTGACCTGGTCGTCGGTAGGTTCTAGCCGTTCGACCTCGAAGGCCCGCGGGCAGTAGGGGGGCGGCAGGAACGCCAACCCCTCGCCGAAGGTCATCAGTGCGGGCACGGTGCCACCCGTGATATCCGGTCCTCGACGTGGCGCGAGGTCCGTGCTTTCGGGCCCCTGCCACTCCTCGAGGAACGTCAGCCTCGCCGGGCGACGTTCCCGCACGACCCGGTGCGTCGCGACGGATCACCCGAGGTTACGCACTTCAGGTCGATCCCATCGTAGGTCGGGGATGAGTTCGCCACGGGCGGCCGCGAAATGGGCTCGGGCTCAGGAGGTCACAGCCCCGTCACGGTCAGCCCGTGGACGCCGTCTCCAACCGCCGGGTGATTGCAGCCAACGACTCCTCCAACCCGTTTTGCACGTTCGGGATGTCGTGGATCGTGGTCACACTCAGCGCGATCGTCGTCTGGTCTTGGCCCTCGGTCAGGGACAGCTCACCACGGTATTCACTCTCGGTCGATCCCCATGCGATCGAGTGCGCATCGTCGTCGGTCCGAAACCACGCTTCGGAGGTGACTCGTTCCTCGTCGCCGTCTTGGTCGGCGTCGACGTCTGCGGTTGTCCGCACCAGCCCGGGTTCGAGCTCCTTCGCCTCGACCATCTTCGGGAAGTAGTCTGGCAGGTTGGCGGGGTTTTTCAGGTAGGTGTAGGCGTCCGCGATCTCCCCGGAGATCGTCGTGCTCGCTGTGTGGGTGCCCATGTGGTTCTCCTCGGTGGTGTCAGTCTTCAGACTGTAGGACGGATCGAGGGTCTGGAATCCGGAGCGTGCTCCCCTATCGAAGAACGAAAGGAGGCGCGGCTCCAGGAGCAAGCGACAAACTCCCGCGGCAGGCTCTATAGGTACCCGCTGCGGCATGTTGGGGCCGTGGTCGGTGTCGGGATCGGAGTAGTCGTAGCTGCTCGATCGCTGTCTTGACGGGGTGATCCGGGGGGTCGAGCTGCGGCAGTCGTTGCCGACAGTCCCGGGCTTGGCTCGCCGGGATCGTGAAGATCCGTATCCGTGGTCGTTGCATCGACGCGGGTCTGTCAACGCTGACTGAAAATAGACCCCCCTGTGCTGGTCAGGTTCTAGGTCTTGTCGCAACGCTCCTGTAGGAGAGGGAGCATGGACATGGGACGACGTGGACGCAAACGGCAGTTGGCGGTCGAGGACGAGTGCGTGATTCGCGGCAGAGGCGCCCGGGGCCCTCAGCGTCCGGCCGCCTCGGTCACCAACGCACGAGTTTCCAGATCCCCGGCCGCGGCTCAGGGCCTTCTCCGACTTCCGCGAAGATCTCGACCGAGCGCTTGAGATGAAACATCGACTCGTCTGATCGGCCAATGGCGTGCAGCAGGTCGGCGAGGTTGTTGTGGAGCGCAGCCTCGTGGTGGCGGTCCGCACTCGTGGTGGTGCACAGCTCGAGCGCGGCAGCGGTGAGCTCGAGGGCCGCCGACACCCCGCCGTTGGCCCTGTGGGCCAGGGCAAGGTTGTTGAGCGCGGCCACCTGGAGGTCGGGAGCGCTCAGCTGGTCCGCCAGGGCCCGACTGCGTTCCAGCAGGGAGAACGACTCGCCGATGTCCCCCTCAAGGGTGGCCAGCATCCCGAGAAGGTTGTAGGACTGGCACAGGGCACGGAGGTCAGGGCCCTCCTCCGCGAGGACGTGGGCCTCCGTCGCCAGCGAGCGCGCGAGCTCAGCGTCTCCGGCCCCCTGCGCGGCGAGGCTCAGGTCCGCGGTGATGCTTGCCCGGCCCGCGAGCTGACCTGGCGGTGTGCCCTCGAGCGCTCTCTCGAGGTGAGCCCTTGCGAGGGCGTAGTCGCCGCGGCGGTGATGGAGCCGACCCAGGCGGTGCTCCACCTCGGGCAGCTGGTCAAAGCGGCTGTCGGCAGCCGCTGCCTCCAAGGCGCTCTGCGCCCCGGAGTAGTCCCCGGACAGGGTCAACAGGTCGCCGATCTGCAGCTGCACGCCGGCCCTGTCGGGGTGTCCGACGGCCAAGGCGGCCCGGAAGTGAGACAGGGCGTCGGTGTTCGCGAACACGGCTTCAGCGTGCTCGCCGGCCACCCGGAAGGAGGCCGCGGCATCCCGGTCCCGACCGGCCAGCAGAAGGTGACGGGCCGTGATGGCGGGCGGTGCCCCCGCGAGGTCGGCCGCCCGTGCGTGCAGCAGCCGTCGCCGTGCCAGCGGGGTCTCCTCGTAGACCAAGGTCCGAACCAGACCGTGACCGAAGTCGTAGTCCACGCTCCCCTCGCGAAGCAGCCCGTGCTCGACGAGCTCCTCCAGGGAGGTGACGGTTTCGTCCTCAGTGCGGCCGCTGACGAGCCGCACGGCATCCGTGTCGAATGACCGCCCGATGACGGCTGCCGCGGAGAGTGTCTGCCTCGCCGTCTCGGTGACCGGCCCAAGCCGGGCCCTCACCAGCTCTCGAGCGCCCGACGGAACTGGCCACTCGCCTGAGTGGTCCCGCGTGCGTAGGTACTCGAGCACGAAGAGAGGAACCCCTTCCGTTCTCTTCCACAGCTGGTGGGCGACCTCCTGCGGGACGTCATCGCCCAGGGTGGCTCGCAGCAGCTCGGCCACGGCCGTCTCCGAAAGCCGCTCTAGATGCACCACGGCACCCCGGCCCTTGAGCATGGCTGCCCGGGCTGCTCGACGGAGGGCGTGCTCGTAGGGCGTGCGGGCCGTCATCAGCAGCACGACCGGCCGATCGTTGAGCCGGCGCAGCCCGAACGCCAGCAGAGCGATGGTGGCGTCGTCCGCCCACTGGCCGTCGTCGAGAAACAGGACACCGGGCCGCCGTCCCGCGACGGCGGACACGAGGGTGTCCCACACGGCGGAAAGGAAGCGGGTCTCCGCGCCGGGACCCCCAGGGAGCGGGTCGGGCGGCCGGCTTCCCTCGAGCAACTCGGGCAGGAGCCGCGCCGCTTCGCCGAGTGTCCGATCGTCGGTGCCCGACAGCCAGTCGCGGCCGGAGCGGAGCCGGATTCGCAGGGCGTCACAGACCGGGCCGTAAGCGAGCCCGGACTCCTCCTGGAAGGCTCGGGCCTCGAGAACCTGCACCCCGTCCATCCGGAGGGTGGCCAGAAAGTCCTCCACCAGCCGTGTCTTTCCGATGCCGGCCTCGCCCTCCACCAGCACCACCCCGCCGCCGGGGCCGAGTGAGTCGTATGCTCCACGCAGCTCGGCCATCTCCGCCGACCGGCCGACCAGGGGCGGTCCCGGCGACGGCGCCGACGGCTGCGACGGCACCGGGCGATCCGAGGGTTTCGACGGGGCGGCCGGTCGAGTTGCCGGTGGCGGAGCCGTAGACCCGTGGTGGCCGCCGCGGTTGACCGCTTCGTACAGCTGCGTGGTCTCGCTCAACGGCGGCACGCCGAGCTCCCGCGAGAGGGTGCGCACGCACTCGCGGTACTGCGTCAGTGACGCGGCACGGTCGCCGGCCTCGGCGTACAACCTGATCAGCGCCTGGTGGGCCGGTTCATGCAGGGGGTCGGCGGCGAGCCAGCGACGAGCAGCCCCCAGGGCCCCCAGCCGGTCGCCCCTGCCCTCACGCCGCTGCGTGAGCAGTGCCAGCACCGCAACCAGCTCCTGGCGCAGCCCCTCCGCTTCTGCCCTCGACCAGTCCTCGAACGCAGGGGCGTCACGCACGACGAAGCCCTCCATGAAGTCGCCGCGGAACAGGTCGACGGCGTCCTCGGGACGAGACTCGCGCAAGGACCGGAACACGTCCACATCGACGACCAGCCCAGGCCCCCGAACGAGACAGACGTGGTCGCGGGTGGCCTGCACCAGGTCCGCGCCGACGCCGCTGCGCACTGAGGAGAGGGTGCGACGAAGGGCTCCCCGCGCGTGCGCGAGGTCAGTGCCTGGCCAGAGGAGGTCGGCGAGGGAGTCGCGCGGTCGAGGCCGTCCGATGACCGCCAGATGGGCGAGGAGGGCGACAGCCTTGCGGGTGTCGAAGGGCACGACCGCCCCGTCGCGCAGCACCCTGGGAGGGCCCAGCAGCTCGACCTCGATCACACGTGGCATCCGTTCGGGCGTCGTCCCAAGAACCACTCGGGTTCCTGGATCGTAACGATTCATGGGCGAAGTCGGAGGACTGTGGGCATTCCCACGAGGGCGGGCGCGTGCTCCACTGACAGAAGCCGACCAGATCTCGCCCCAACGGCCCTAGGAGCTCGACAGCCGACATGACGCCTTCCGGAGGGGATGCTGAGCACGGTGGTACACCGGGTGCGCCCGTTCCGATGGGGGCGACCTCGAGGGCAACCCCGGACAGTGCCTTGCGCCTGCTGGCGTGGGCCGGGTGGTGGCTCCTCGTCGCGGTGCTGATCTCGGGCCTGCCGCTCCTTGGGCTCGACCTCCCCAGGGACTCGCAGGCCTGGGGAGGCAGCGGGGTCGTGGGAGACCTCTTGTTCAGCCTGGTGGTCCTCGCGTTCCCACTGGTGGGGCTGCTCATCCTGCGCCGGCAGCCGCGCAACACCGTGGGGTGGCTGCTGCAGGCCATCGGCCTGGTCTGGGCGCTGAACCTACTCGCCGAGAACTACGCCACCTACGGCATGGTGCTCTCGCCCGGTTCGCTCCCACGGCCTGAGGTGATGGCAGCGTTCAGCCAGGCGGGCTGGGTGCCGGCCATCGGACTCATGGGGACCTTCCTGTTCCTCCTCTACCCGGACGGTCACCTCCCGTCGCCACGGTGGCGTCCGGTGGCGTGGGTCTGTGGCGCGACCATCGCCCTCGGCACGCTCGGGGTCCTCCTGAGGCCGGGCACGATGGCGGGGAGCCCGATACCGCAGACCGAGAACCCGCTGGCCTGGACGTCGGGGGGCCCATTGCTGACCGTTCTCATGGTCGTGGTGCTGCCACTCCTCCCGATCGGAATCATTGCCTGCGCCATCGCGCTGGTGACGCGGTTCCGGCGATCCCGGGGTGTCGAGCGACTCCAGCTCAAGTGGCTCGCGCTCGCGGGTGCCGTCGTCGCGCTCCTGTACCTGGCCACCATGGTGGCCGTCCTGCTGGGCGAGGTGACCGACGTCCTGGATGCGGCCACGGGCGCGGTCACGGTGCTGCAGCTCGTCTCGCTCGTGTCGTTCGTGCTGGTGCCCGTGTCGATCGGCATCGCGATCCTGCTTCATGGCCTCTACGAGGTCGACGTCGTCATCAACCGCGCGCTGGTGTACGGCGCGCTGACTGCCACGCTCGCGGGCGTCTACCTCGGTTCGGTGTTGCTCCTGCAGCTGATCCTCTCGCCCGTCACGAGCCAGTCCGACCTCGCGGTGGCCGGCTCGACCCTCGCGGTGGCGGCCCTGTTCCGGCCCGCGCGGCGCCGCATCCAACGCGTGGTGGATCGCCGGTTCTACCGCAGCCGCTACGACGCAGCGCGCACGCTCGACGACTTCACCGACCGGCTGCGCCACCAGGTCGACCTCGACGCTGTGGGCTCGGACCTGCGCAGCGTCGTCGACACGAGCGTCCAGCCCGCCCACGTGTCCTTGTGGGTCCGGCCATGAGCAGGGTCTCGGACCGGACCCTGCGACGCCTGGCCTGGGCCGCGTTCTGGGTCATGCCGCTCGGAGTGGCCATCGCGATCCCCCTGCTGCTCACCTCGCGTAGCTCTGGTGCGCCTAGGGGTCCTTCGTTCTCGGATCTCGTTCTCCCCATCCTTGTCGCCAGCTTCCCCCTGGTGGGTCTGCTGATCCTGCGTCGACAGCCGCGGAACACCATCGGCTGGATCCTCATGGCCATCGGCCTCGTATGGGGGGTGAGCGGGCTGCTCGACGACTACGCCCTCTACGGCTTGGTCGTGGCCCCGGGGACGGTGCCGGGCGCAGACGTCGCGGTCGCGCTCAACCAGGGCTCCTGGGCACCAGGTCTCGGGCTGATGGGAACGTTCCTGATCCTGTTGTTCCCCGACGGGCACCTGCCGTCACCGCGCTGGGCCCCGGTGGCCTGGGTGGCCGGCGTCACCCTGGCGGTCGTGACGGTGGTCATCGCCCCCAGGCCGGGCACGTTCGACGACGGACCGTTCCCCGGGCTGCGGAACCCTCTCGGCTGGCAGGCGGGCGAGGGCCTGCTGACGGCGCTGCTCTACATCTTCCTGCCCCTCCTCCCGCTCTCGATCCTCGCCTGCGCCGCAGGCCTGGCCACCCGTTTCCGACGCTCGAAGGGGGTGGAGCGCCAGCAACTGAAGTGGCTGGCCTCCGCGGGCGCGGTGGTGGCCTCCCTCTACATCGTGGCGATGCTGTGTGGCCTCTTCATGTTCCTTGGAGTGCTGACGCAGACCACCGTCGTCAGTCTCCTGCAGAACTCAAGCGTGCTCTCCTTCATGCTCCTCCCCGCCGCGATCGGCATGGCGGTGCTGAGACACGGTCTCTACGAGATCGACGTCGTCATCAACCGTGCCCTGGTCTACGCCTCGCTCACCGCGATGCTCCTCGTCGTGTACCTCGCCTCGGTGCTGCTGCTGCAGCTCGTGCTCACGCCGCTCACGAACGAGTCCGACCTGGCCGTGGCCGGCTCGACCCTGGCGGTCGCCGCCCTCTTCGGGCCCGCCCGGCGGCGGATCCAACGCATCGTCGACCGCCGGTTCTACCGCAACAAGTACGACGCGGCCCGCACCCTCGACGAGTTCACCGACCGGCTGCGTCACCAGGTCGACCTCGACGCCGTGGGGGTCGACCTGCGCAGTGTGGTCGACACGAGCGTGCGGCCCGCCCACGTGTCCCTGTGGGTGCGGCCATGAGGACCGTCTCGGACCGCGCGCTGCGGCGCCTGGCCTGGGCCGCCTTCTGGGTGCTGCCGGTGGCCTGGCTCGTCGGCATCCCCCTGCGCTACGCCGACCCTCGCACCCAGGGGACCTGGAGCGGTTCGGACGTCTTCGACCTCGCGCTCGTCGGCCTGATCGTGGTCTTCCCGCTCGTGGGCCTGCTGGTGCTGCGGCAGCAGCCGCGCAACGTCATCGGCTGGCTGTTGGTGGGCGTCGGCCTGGTCTGGGGGGTGACCGGGCTCCTCGACGCCTATGCGGTCTACGGCCTGGTCATCGCACCCGGGGCGCTCCCCGGCGCGCAGATCGGGGCTGCGCTGAACGAGGCCGCGTGGGCACCGGGCTTCGGGTTGATCGGCACCTTCTTGATCCTGCTGTACCCGGATGGTCACCTGCCGTCGCCGCGCTGGGCGCCGGTCGCCTGGGTGGCCGGTGTCGCGCTGGCGGTCGTGACGGTGGTCATCGACCTCACGCCGAGCACGCTCGAGGAGGGCCCGGTTCCGGGGATGACGAACCCGCTCGGCTGGACGGCCGGTGAGGGCGCGCTGCGGGTCGCGCTCGTGGTCTTCCTCCCGCTGGTCCCGCTCTCGATCCTGGCCTGCGCCGCAGGCCTCATCACCCGGTTCCGACGCTCGAGAGGGGTCGAGCGCCAGCAGCTGAAGTGGCTGGCCTCCGCGGGCGCCGTCGTGGCGTCGATGTACTTGATCTCGACGCTCTCCGTGCTGCTCGTCAACATCGGGCCGGTGACCCAGACCCGCGCCCTCGACGTCTTCCAGCGCGCGTGCCTGCTCTCCTTCGTGCTGGTCCCCGTCGCGATCGGGATGGCGGTGCTGCGCCATGGTCTGTACGAGATCGACGTCGTGATCAACCGTGCCCTGGTCTACGCCTCGCTCACCGCGATGCTCCTCGTCGTGTACCTCGGCTCGGTCCTGCTGCTGCAACTCGTCCTCACGCCCCTCACGAACGAGTCCGACCTGGCCGTGGCCGGCTCGACCCTGGCGGTCGCTGCCCTCTTCGGGCCTGCTCGGCGGCGGATCCAACGCACCGTGGACCGCCGGTTCTACCGCAGCAAGTACGACGCCGAGGTCACCGTCGATGCCTTCGCCACCCGACTTCGCCACGAGGTGGACCTCGACGCCGTCGGATCGGACCTGCTCACTGCCGTCGACTCGACCATGCAGCCGGCCCACGCCTCCTTGTGGGTCCGGTCATGACGGACGCGACCGAGCTGACGGGGGCCAGCCCCAGCGCAGGGATGCCGTTGTCGGACGACGCGCTGCGGCGGTGGTCGCGGGTCCTGCCGGTGGCGCTGCTGCTGACGGCGGCCTTCTCGGTCGCCCTGCCGGGCGGGGACCAGCAGTCGGACTCCGAGGGCGTGGGCAAGCTCGGGTTCGTCGTGATCATCTTCATCTTCCCGCTCACAGGTGCAGCCATCCTGCGCAGCCAGCCGCGCAACCGGGTCGGGTGGTTGCTCGAGGCC
>JBDSVV010000177.1:0-3835 GCA_039927035.1 Ornithinibacter sp.
CCCACCTGCGCGGCCAGGGCCGGGGCGACGTCATCGTGCACACGATGGTGCACACGCCCACCAAGCTCGATCCCGAGCAGGAGGAGATCCTGCGCCAGCTCGCCAAGGCGCGCGGTGAGGAACGCCCGCAGGGGCGGGTGGCCAGCCCCGCGGAGGGAACCATCTTCGGCAAGCTCCGCGATGCGTTCAAGGCCCGCTGAGCCAGCGGTCATGACCCTGCCCCTGCACCTCGTCGCCCAGGAGGTCCTCGACGGCCGCGGGGCCGGCGACGTGGTGCTGCTCGATGGCCCCGAGGGGCGCCACGCGGCAACCGTGCGCCGCACGCGCGTCGGCGAGCACCTGCTCCTCTCCGACGGGAAGGGCCGCTGCGCCGAGGGTGAGGTCGTCGCGGTCGGGCCCGCAAGCCTCGACCTGCGCCTGCTCCTGGTGCGAACCGACCCCGAGCCCAGCCCGCGCTTCGTCCTGGTGCAGGCCCTCGCCAAGGGCGGACGCGACGACCAGGCGATCGAGGCCGCGACCGAGTGCGGCGTCGACGAGGTCGTGCCCTGGCAGGCGTCCCGCAGCATCGTGCAGTGGCGCGGGGAGCGGGGTGAGAAGGCCCGTCGTGGCTGGGACTCGGTGCTCCTCGCCGCCACCAAGCAGTCCCGACGCACCCGCAGACCGGTCCTCGGGGTGACCTTGACCACCGCGGACCTCGTGGTCCGCACCGCGGGCGCGGCCGCGGCATACGTGCTGCACGAGGATGCCCGGATGCCGCTCGCCTCGGTGACGTTGCCCGCGACCGGTGACGTGCTGCTCGTCGTGGGCCCGGAGGGCGGGATCGCCCCCGACGAGCTCGCGAGCCTGTCGGCGGCGGGCGCCCAACCGGTGCGCCTGGGCGCGGCTGTCCTCCGGTCCTCCAGCGCCGGGCCGGCGGCGCTCGCGGTGCTCAGCGCGATGTCCCGCTGGCGCTGACGGTAGGTTCGTCGGATGAACGAGCGCACCAGCGAGGACTGCATCTTCTGTCGGATCGTGGCGGGCGAGATCCCCGCGGACGTCGTCGCGGAGTCGGCCCACTCTCTCGCGTTCCGCGATCTCGAGCCGCAGGCCCCGACCCACGTGCTGGTGATCCCGCGGCGCCACGTGCCAGACCTCGCCGGGCTCGCCGAGAGCTCTGCCGAGGAGCTGGCGGATGCCGTGGCCCTGGCTGCGCGGGTCGCCGCCTCAGCGGAGCTGCCCGGTTACCGACTGGTGGCCAACACCGGAGCGGCAGCCCAACAGAGCGTCTTCCACGCACACCTGCACCTCATCGGGGGACGCGAGCTGACGTGGCCACCGGGTTGAGGATCGTAGACTGGGGGGCACGATGACTGACGCGCACAACGACAATTCTCCAGACGAGGGCCTCGTCCCGGACCACCCCCACGTGCCGCTGCACACCGTGACGATCCCGTCCGAGATCGACATGGTCACCCTGCTCGGTCCCCGCGACGAGCTGTTGCGCACCATGGAACGGCAGTTCGCACGCGTGCAGATCCACGTGCGGGGCAACGAGTTCCACATCGCCGGACCGAGCGCCGAGGTCGCGCTGGTCGAGCGGCTCATCGACGAGCTGCTCGACGTGATCGACGCCGGACAGACGTTGAACATCGATGCCGTCGAGCGCTCGATCCAGATGCTGCGCGCCCAGACGGTCGAGCGCCCCGCCGACGTGCTGACGATGAACATCGTCAGCAACCGGGGCCGCACGATCCGGCCCAAGACCCTGGGCCAGAAGCGCTACGTCGACGCCATCGACGCCAACACCATCGTGTTCGGCATCGGGCCCGCGGGCACCGGCAAGACCTACCTCGCGATGGCGAAGGCGGTCGCAGCGCTGCAGGCCAAGCAGGTCAACCGGATCATCCTGACCCGGCCGGCGGTCGAGGCCGGGGAGCGGCTCGGGTTCCTGCCGGGCACCCTCAACGACAAGATCGACCCCTACCTGCGGCCGCTCTACGACGCCCTGCACGACATGGTCGACCCCGAGTCGATCCCGCGGCTCATGGCCGGCGGCACCATCGAGGTCGCCCCCCTGGCCTACATGCGCGGCCGGAGCCTCAACGACGCGTTCATCATCTTGGACGAGGCACAGAACACCACCCCGGAGCAGATGAAGATGTTCCTCACCCGGCTCGGCTTCGGCTCGAAGATGGTCGTCACCGGCGATGTCACCCAGGTCGACCTCCCGGGTGGAACGAGCGGTCTGCGCGTGGTGCGGGACATCCTCACCGACGTCGACGACGTGCACTTCGCCGAGCTCACCGCCTCCGACGTGGTGCGCCATCGGCTCGTCCGAGCCATCGTCGAGGCCTACGGGCGATGGGACGAGAAGCAGCCACGCGCACACGGACAGGCGCAGGGCCCCCACCGATGAGCATCGACGTGTTGAACGAGACCGAGTTCGTGCTCGACGAGCTCGAGCTCGTCGCCTGTGCCCGCTACGTCATGGAACAGATGAAGGTGCACCCCCGTGCCGACCTCTGCCTGCGGCTGGTGGACGAGCCGGCCATGGAGACCCTGCACGTGCAGTGGATGGACCTCCCCGGGCCTACCGACGTCATGAGCTTCCCGATGGACGAGCTGCGGCCCGGGCGTGAGGGGCACGAGCCCGACGAGGGTGTGCTCGGCGACATCGTGCTCTGCCCCTCCGTGGCGCAGAAGCAGGCCCGGGATGCCGGCCACGCGACCGAGGAGGAGCTGCTGCTGCTCACGACCCACGGCATCCTGCACCTGCTCGGCTACGACCACGCGGAGCCCGACGAGGAGAAGGAGATGTTCGAGCTCCAGCGCCAGCTGTTGCTCACCTTCCTCGCCGCCCGCGGTCGCCCCAGTGCCTGAGCGTCGGGCACGGCGATGACCCGGCTCGTCACGGCGGCACTGCTCGCCACCCTGCTCGCATTCCTCATCTCCATCGCGGAGGCGGCCTTCGCGCGGATGTCCCGGGCCCGCGCCGCGGAGCTGTTGGACGAGGGACGGCCCGGCGCCAGGGCGTTGGTGCGGGTCGTCGGCGACACCGCGGCATACCTGTCGGTGCTGTCGTTCCTGCGGGTCATCGCGGAGTCCACGGTCGCGGTCATGGTGACCCTCGTGGTGGTCGATCGGGTGGACGGCACCTGGCAACCGTTCCTCATCGCGATCGGCATCATGGCGCTCATCTCGTTCGCCGTCGTGGGTGTCTCGCCGGGAACCCTCGGCGCCCAGCACAGCACCCGCGTGGCGCTCGCAGCCGCACCGACCGCGATCTGGCTGCGGCGCATCCTCGGACCGTTCTCCCGCATGCTCATCGCGCTGACGAATGCCGTGACCCCCGGCAAGGGCTTCCGGGACGGCCCGTTCGAGAGCGAGAGCGAGCTGCGCGACCTCGTCGACATGGCTCGCGACTCCGCGCTGATCGAGGCCGATGAGCGTGAGATGCTGCACAGCGTCTTCGAGCTGGGTGACACCGTGGCTCGCGAGGTGATGGTGCCGCGCACGGACATGGTGGCGATCGACGAGGATCGATCCTGCCGTCAGGCGATGAGCCTGTTCCTGCGCTCGGGCTACTCCCGGATCCCGGTGGTGGGGGAGGACGTCGACGACATCATCGGCCTGCTCTACCTCAAGGACGTGATCCGTCGGCTCAACGCGGACCCGGAGGCCGGTGCCCTCTCGATCACCGAGCTGATGCGGCCGATGCCCTTCGTTCCCGAGAGCAAGCCGGTGGATGACCTGCTGCGCGAGATGCAGCGCGACCAGACGCACTTCGCGGTCGTGGTCGACGAATACGGCGGCACCGCAGGGCTGGTCACCATCGAGGACATCCTCGAGGAGATCG
>JBDSVV010000178.1:0-6545 GCA_039927035.1 Ornithinibacter sp.
CGGATCGGCTGCCGTCTGGTTGGCGAACCAGCAGTTCTGCGCACTCATGACGTCGGTCTGGTCCCAGTACTCACCCGGGGCGCCACCGACCCTCCGGGTGGTGTAGTCCCACGAGTGGTCGGGCTCGCCGAACTGGTGGGTCATCTCGTGGCAGATGGTGCCGGTGGCGATGATCGTGGGCTCGAAGATGGAGCCGTTCTTGGCGCCGTTGGTCCACGCATCGCCGACCTGCTCGGAGAAGATGATGATGACGTGTTCAAACTTGGCCTCGTCGACTTTGAGCGCTGCCTTGACCGACGCGATCATCAGGTCGCGGCTGGGGCCCTTCATGTCAGTGTTTGCCTTGGTGAACGCCGCCCGGGTCGACGGGTAGGTCCGCCAGTCGAAGACTTGCGAGCCGAAGAGGCTGACCTTGTCGTAGGAGTCGTACTGCCAGAACCTTCGGATGGTGTCCCAGGCGCCCTGGGCCTGCGCGAGGCTGAACGGTTGAGGCGTGGCCGAGTCGGTGAAGTTGACCAGCAGCACGGCGAATGACTTCCGCCCCAAGATCTGCGTCATCGGGCTCTCCCGTAGGTACGTTGTGGCCATCCTAGGGCTGTGCGGCTCTCGCCCGATAGGGGACGCGGCCATCAGAAGTTCGAGGTGGTGCGGACCTCCGGGCCCAGTGCGGGTGTGCCCAGCGGGGCCCGAGTCGATCGATCAGAACGCATGCTGGGTGCGTCCGTCGGGCCGAGTAGTCGGCGACCTGACCTGCCGTAGCCGTCGCGGTGCGGCTAGGGGTAGATCCACGGAGTCCAAGCGGCCCTGGAGGCCCGTGCCCGGCCAACCAGCGTCTATCCACGGCGAATCGACCCGCCTGCGGGCCTGTCGACCGGCTCACGAAACGTCCTCTCGTGCCCTCCCTCGCGCGGATCGGTTTCGTCGCCGACTTGGCCGGTGCGCGGAAGCCTTCCGATCAGCAGCGGGTGGATCCCGACCCGCACCCACACCCGTGAGTCTCAGTGGCTGTTGCCGCTCGGGTTGGCGCACAGCAACCTTCGCCACGCCAGGCCTGGCGTCCTTCCTTGATAGCGACGGCGGCGATGACGAGTCCCGCGATGGGGTCTGCCCACCACCAGCCGAGCGTCGCGTTGAGGACCAGCCCCATCAGGAGGACGCCTGACATGTAGGTGCACAGCAGGGTTTGGGTTGAGTCGGCGACTACCGCGTTCGACCCGAGGGCGCGCCCGGTGCGGCGCTGGGCCCATGAGAGGAACGGCATGCTCACAAGCGAGGCGGCGGCCAGCAACATACCGACAGACGAGGACTGCGCCTCGTGCCCGGTGGTGAGCGAACGGAGGGACTCGACGGTGACGTATGCGGCCAGAGCGAAGAACGAGAGCGCCATAAGCCGTAGCGCTCTCTGCTCGCGAGATTCCGGGAGCCGGTGGCGGAACTGCCATACGATGATCAGCCCGGAGAACACTTCGATGATCGAGTCGAGACCGAACCCGACCAGAGCGATCGACCCGGCGACCAGGCCCGCGCTGATCGCGATTGCGGCTTCGACGACGTTGTAGGTCACCGATGCACCAGCGAGCATCTGTGCGCGTAGCCCGTACCGTTGGCGGTCCTCCTCGGTGAGGGCCCTGTCGTGGTCGTGGGTGCCGGTCGCGGTCACTGATCGTCCCCGGGGAGCGTCCCGGTGCCGAAGTTCGCGCACAGGGTCACGGCGTTACCGGTCAGCAACAGGAGTTGCTCGGCGGCCGCGAAAAGGGCATCGAGAGCGTCGGGGTGTGTCAGGGAGTACAGGGAGGCGCGGCCCCGTGGACGCGAGGTGACCAGGCCGCAGTCCCGAAGGCAGGCCAGGTGCTTGGACACCGTGGACTGCGCCAGGCCGAGGTGGGCGGTCATGTCCCGCACGCGGTGTTCGCCGAGGGCGAGGTGGCGCAGGATGGACAGACGTGATGGGTCGGAGAACCCGTGGAAAAGGCAGGCAGCTGCGTCCAACCGTGCAGCACCCTCAACGTCGCTGCCAGTCGCCGAACTCGCTGTCATCGTCATACGACGATGATGGACGTCGTGGCTGGTTGCGGTCAAGCGAGGTAGTGGGGGCGTCCACTTCAGCCGCGATCCAGTCCCACGGAACCTGCCCACTTCGCCGCCTGTCGACCGTTCAGCTGGGTGTGTCCAAGCGAGCGGTGTGGGTTGATACGTCAAGCGGTGCGCGCAGAGAGTGCGGTACCTGACGTCGCCGCATTCACTGCCTGATCAGCACTTCAACCCAAGATGGTCCCAGATTGGCGGGAAATCGGGTTCGTGAGGTACTCGTTCGCTGCTCCTGGGCTGGCGTGGGGCGACATCTGGCGCATGGCCGGGAATGGGAAGAATCGGCACTAGATCTCAACCCCTCCATCCTGGAAATTCCGCCCGACACGAGGCCCGTGGGTGTGACACGTCGCTGACAGCCGCTCATAGGCTCGAGAGGACGTATCAACATGCGGCCTTCCGCCGCGTAGCGCGCGCAAGGCGCCCGACCGAGCCAGTAGCCCGCGATGGTACCGCTGCGGTACCATCGGATCATGGCGATGAACCTGCGGCTGACTGACGCGGAAAGCGATGCCCTGCGTGTGAAGGCTGAGCAGGAGGGCCGATCCATGCAGGAAGTCGCACGTGCCGCCATCGCCCAATACGTCTCGGAGCGCCCCCAACGACTCCGAGCGGCGATCGATCGGGTGCGCACTGAGGACCGTGAGCTGCTCGAGCGCCTGAGCAAGTGAGCGACCAGGAGATCGACTACCTATCGGTCGAGGATCTCCTGGAGATCGCCTCCGGGGTGATGCGTGAGGTCGCGGTCAGGGATCCCGGGCTGCTGGCTGCGGCCGCCGCCCGACCGACGATCAGCGTTTTCGGCGAAGTCGCTTACCGGAGCTTTGAGGAGAAGGCCGCAGCGCTGCTGCACTCCCTGGTCCGCAACCACGCCCTGGTGGACGGGAACAAGCGTCTGGCGTGGTCGGCGGCTCGGGTCTTCTGCGTCGTCAACGGGGGCGATCTGACCTACACGGTCGATGAGGCGGAAGAGATGATGCTCGAGGCAGCAGCTGGCGGGCTGGACGTTCCGGAGATCTCCATCTGGCTCGCAGCGCGAATCGGACCTGGTTCTTAGCGCCGCGTGCCGGGCTACTCGTCGGTTTCGCGGAGCGATGACTCGTAGTCCTGGCCGCCGTAGAAGACGCCCAAGATCGTGACGTACCTGGTGTCCTCATCGACGCAAAAGAGGCGATCACGGTGCGCTTGCGATGAGACACGGTCCGCAGTCCGGGGCGAAGGTCCTCGCGAGCCTGTCCACGGTTCGGGAAGACGACAAGCCCTTCGCAATAGTCCACAATCGCGTCGACGTACCCGGCAGCAATGGCGGGCGTCGCAGACTGGCTGATGTAGCCGTACAGGTCCTCGAGCTGGTCGACGGCCTCAGGACCGAAACGGCCCCGATAGGTCACTGCGCTCGCACGGCGCTCAGCCGATCCCGGACCGCGTCAGAGGTCAGGGCGCGGTCCGGGTCAGCCCGCAGCCGGTCGTAGGCCGGCAGCACGTGATCGCGCAGCCACGACTCGACGGCACGGTCGCGGGCAGCCAGAGCGCGAAGGCCGTCACGGATGACCTCGCTCTCCGAGGCGTACTCACCGGAGGTGACCTTGGCGCGAACCATCTCGGCCATCTGATGGGGCATCGTCACGCTCATCTGCCGGGTCGTCCTCATCGCGGAACCTCCATCGAGTAGGACTAAATCCCATCGCGGAGTCCACGTCCCCCGATCACGGTGATGGGAGGAGCCCCGGTCGCCGCGAAGCGGCGGTAGGACGCGGGTGCCGGTTCGGTTAAAGGTCGAGTTGCTCGTTCAGCTCCGCGAGTGCCTCCAGAACCCCCGAGAGCAAACCCTCAGCAAGTGCATCGCGCGGCAACTCCAACCCGCCGTCGTACAGCAGGGAAAGGTCGACCGTGGCCGCCAAGGTTTCCCCCAAGGATGGCTGGCCGGCGGCAAGGCTGAGTGAGGACAAGTCCTGATCATCAGCGGCGGCCACTCCCGCAATTCGGCCAGGCTGGCGTGGCGTTGCGCCCAAGCAAGCCCCACGTCTCGGCCCAGCCGGCGCTGGCTGTCGACCCCATTGGGGCGTTCCTCGGAGGCCGGAGCCTCCCGCAATCGACGACCTGCCGCCGCAACAAGGCGCCCACACAGACGGGGCAACCGGAAGCTGGATCGGGTTGGTTCACGGCAAGGACGCCCAACCCATCGGGCTCGGTGATGCGCGTAGGGGAAGATCTGGGGATGACCTCCCACGATCTGACCGCCGCGATGAAGAGCTTCGACCGAGCGGTTCAGCAACGTGAGCACGCCCTGGCCGAACTGATCCTAGATGCGGAGTTCGTCTTGGTCCTGGTGCATCCCGCGCCCGTAACGATGCCGAGGGGACGATGGTTAGAAATTCTGGAGCACTACGTGGTGCACTCCTACAACGTTGGCGAGCAATACGTCGACCAGTCAGGAGATGTGGCCGCAGTCCTGAGCAAGGTACACATGCGGGCAACTGTGCTGGGCGAGGACAGGAGCGGCTGGTTCGTGATCAGCGACTTCTGGCGACTCACGAAGGACGGATGGAAGGTGTGGCGCCGCCACTCATCCCCACTCACGGCTGGTGAAATGCCAGGAGCTTGACTGCGCGCGGAGTGAGCACCTGCGTCTATCCGCCGCGTGCGGACGTGCTGCTCTAACGAAGTCGCAGTTCTACGTCCGGAGTTCGTGGACTTCGTTCGTTGCGCGCCCGGACCAGCCGTCTGGCGGCGGCTGTGGCATCCAAGCCGCCACGCCTCCGTGATTCTCAATGGCGTATTTCGTCGTCCGTCGAGTCGATTGGGGTGCGCTTCTTCGCGGGGCGAGGGTCCGGGAGTTGCTCACGGGCGACACCCGGCTAAGCAGGGCGGGAGCTCGGCGGCGTGGATCGCGAGCGGAGAAGAAGCCCGATTCCTGCGGCGGCGGTCCATAGCCCGATTCCGGCGGATATCGGGAACAGGAAGTCGGTCTTTGAGGTGATCAGAATAGTTGCGGTTGCTATCCCGTAAGCCAAGCCGCCGACAACGCCGAGCACGGATGTCACCCGATTGCCCAGGGTGCGGGTAAACGCTCCGACCAAGGCGAGGGCGGCAATACTGAAGCCGAACACCGGGCCGGCGACGGTCTCAACAACGCCGAGGATGTCGGTGAGAGGCGTTGCTTCGTGGTGGGCGATCCGGTCGGCGTCGACGGCAGCGAGGAGGTGAAGCAGCGTCTCTAGCGATCCGAGCATGGCAGCGACCGCCGCGACGGTCGCTGCAGTTTGCGCACGTGGAACGGCAGCCAGGATGCGGGACCGTGCCAGTACGACGAGAGCCACCGTGATGAGGACCGTTCCGATCAACAGCACGGCATGCCCGGGATACCAGAGCGGATCGACGTACATGGCGTGCAGGTGCTCTTTGACGGTGACGCCGGCCGGGTCCTCCTTGGGGTGCATCGATCCTCCGACGAAGAAGATCACACCACCGGCCAATAGTCCCCAACCGACCTCGCCTGTGGGCCTGGAACGAACGTCGTGCGTGGTCATCTCTTTTGTTGACATCGGCCTGCCTCTCGTCCGGCGAGTTCTGGTTTCGACTAAAGGTCCGGCTTGATCCACTGGCCTTCGAGATCAACGTAAACAGCGCCACGCAGCCGTTCATCAGGGCAAACGCTCGAGGATTCTGAGGGTTAACCCTCATGCCGGGTCCTGCGCGCTGTGGGAGGATCGAGGGTGTGAAACTGACCGCCGTCATCGTCGATGACCACGTAGGATTCCGCGGCGAGGCCGCTGAACTCTTGAAAGCCGCCGGCTATGAGGTCGTGGGATCGTGTCCGGACGGGCGGTCAGCAGTCGATGTCATCTCCGCCTTGCGACCCGACGTGGTGCTGCTCGACGTACAACTTCCTGACACTGACGGAATCGTGCTGGTATCGCAGCTCGAAGCGGTCTCCGATGGTGCGACCATCGTGCTGACCTCTACTCGTGAGGCCGCTGATTATGGCGGGCGTGTTGCTCGCAGTAGCGCGGCTGGATTCATCAGCAAGGCCGAGTTGTCGGTGGAGTCTCTGGAGAAGGTGGTCGCTGGGCGATGACCACCGGGTCGGGTGTCGCAACCCCGGGCTTCCCGACGTCTGCGACCGAGACCGGTCAGCCTGAGGACACCAGACAGGGGTCGCACGACGGCAGCGCATACCGGGTCTGGGCCCCTGCCCTGGGGTTGTTCGCCGCCCTGCTCGTGGTCGCGGGGTTCAGCCTGGGCTTTCACCTGGCCAACCTCCACAACGGCCTGATCGCCGCGGCATTCACAGCGGTCGGACTGTTCGTCCTCCGGCTGAGGCCCGCCAATCGCGAGGGTTGGCTGTTCATAGCCACGGGCGTGGGTCATGCCGTGATGTTCTTCGGTCGTCAGTACGGCCTCTACGCCGTCAACCAGGATCGTGCGCGCCTGCCCGGCGCATCGTGGGTGATGTG
>JBDSVV010000179.1:0-3224 GCA_039927035.1 Ornithinibacter sp.
GCTGGGACAGCCAGGAGCAGTGGGATGCCGGTCCCGCCTCCGCCGATGTGCTCGCCTCCTCGGCCGGCGAGGTGCGCAAGGACTTCATGGTCCCCTACCCCGCGAGCGTGCTGAAGGTCATGGTCGGCTACGGCGTGCTGCGCCTGGTCGACCAGGGCACCGTGACGCTGGGCACCCGGGTGACCTATCACGAGGTCGGCGGGAAGACCTGCGGCTACGGGCCGAGCAACCCCAGCGGCGCCAGCCCTGCTCCCGAGGCTGACGGCGCCAGCGACACGGTGTCCAGCTGGATGGACCAGATGATCACGGTGTCGGACAACTTCGCGACCTGCGTGTTGCTGCAGCTGCTGAACGACACGGGTGGCCTGAAGGCCACCAACTCCAACTTCGCCGCTCTGGGTCTTGGGACTCTGCGGATGAACCCCTCCCAACCCGAGGTCGGCAACGGCTGGTCATCCGGCCAGATGACCATGGGCGCCCTGGACACCGCCCGACTGATGCTGCTCGCCAGCGGCACGACCCGTCAGCTGTGGCGCGCACCCGACGGGAGCATGGTCACCGGCGACACTGGCCTGAGCCGGAGCTCGCAGGAGTACTTCCGCTCTGTGCTGCTCGACCAGTCCTTCCACGAGGTACTGAGCACCGGGAACCTGTGCGGCTCCGATGACGCCGCACCCGGCATCCCAGCTCTCGTGTCGCAACGGTGGATCGACTCCGACACCGGTCACGTGGTGACGTATGACGGCGACACTCCACTGGACTTCGGATACGACACGCGGCCCTGCAACGCCACCGCTGAGGTCACCTTTGCGCACAAAACGGGTTTGGTCTCGTTCTCGGGTAACGACACCGGCATCGTCAAGGCCCTTCCTGGCGAGGACGGTCGCTGGTATGTCGTGGCGGCGCACAGCAACGTGGGCTACCGCTTCGGTGACACGGACTGGGCCGACTCGGACCCCAACGCCTGCCTTGGCGCACCCTACGTCTGCTACAGCCGGGCATACGGCCGGGTCGGTGCAGCCGTCGACTCCCTGGTCAAGGCGCGGCCGAACTCGGCTCGTTAGCTCTGAGCGGCCGGCGTGACGTCGGTGTGGCCGAAGTCGTCGCCCTTGAAGAGGAGGGGTTGGCCAGATGTTCGAGCCAGCGAGTAGGAGAAGCAGTCGCCGAAGTTCAGCCGTGCCGGGTGCCCGCTCCCCTTGCCGAAATCCCGATAGGCAGCGCGGCCGACCTCCGCCTGCTCGACCGTCACTGGCACCGCGCCGATACCGAGCGTGGTCAACAAGTCGTCGAGATGGGTGGCGAAGTACTCCAGGATCTGCATCACACGAGCGCGCCGATCGCCCCCCTCAGCCGGCTGATCAAGGGGGCGAGATTCATCCGGACGGACTTCTCGATGACGCTGGTCTGGGAGAGACCCGTGCGACCAGCCGCGGCTCGAGCCAACTGGTGGACGCATTCCTTCTTGATGTTCATCGCCATTCCTCCATGGAACCTCGACGCGGTACCAATACACCAAGGCCTGAGTCAGCCGCTCACCGAGTGGCCAGGACCCCGGGACTCTCCCACCAGGCGGCTCCCGCGACAATGGTCTCCAGGCTCAACACGCTGTCCTTGGCCCGGATGAGGAAGAGCTCGTCGGTGTCTTCTCGCTCCGCTGCGATCACCCCATCGAGGCGGTGGTCGAAGGTGAAGTCCGCAAAGTCGGGATTGTCGCTGTCCTTGGCCTTCGCGTCCGGGCCGAGGTAGTTCTCGACCAGGAACGTCAGCGCCTGCACGGCGTCATTGGACTTCTCCGAGCCTCGCCGCCACGTGACGCGTTCGCCGTGCTCGCACACACGCCAGTGCTCGACGCCATAGGGGACGCTCCCCCGGGCGCAAAGAGATCCGCCCGCATCAGCGAAGGCCTTCGCGAGCGCGGCGCGCGGGTTCATGGGCAGGTGGAAGGGATCGCCGTCTGGAAGCGCGCCCCAATCGGCAAAACCGCTGAGCCACTGAACCTCCGCGGGGTTCAGGTGCGGGGTGATGGTGAGGAAGCCGAGGTAGTGCGTGCTGAAACCCATCGTCTCTCCTGCCGTCCTGTGGCGTGTCCACCGTGCTGTGTCGGCGCCCCACCGCTGCGCCGACCTGTTCAGCACCCAGCCTGCACCCGTTGACCACCGTCTCGCCGTCATCCACAGGCCTGTGGACAACCGCCTGGGTGGCGAGCCCGACACTGCAAGGGTCGGCGCATGAGACATCACGACCCATGGGACGTTCGCGACCCGGGAGCGACCATCACCGAGGTGCTGCGCCGCCAGCGGCCGAAGCCAGGCGACGTGCTGGTGGCGCTCCTGAGCAGCGGAGCCTCCCCCGACCAGTCGATCGTCGACGTCGTGAGAGTCCACCGAGGAGATCGCCCAGACCGGCACGACGCGTCCGACCTGCTCCGAGGTCACGCGCAGGCTCTCGCGGGTGACCGCCCCTGGGTCGACGGACGATGGATGCCGCCACAGCACGTGCTCATGACGCTGGTGTGCCGCTCTGGTCGGGTGGTGCCCGGCCGGGACGAGTTCTTCTGGCTGATGGCGTGGCGATACAGCAACCACGGCAGCAGCGCCTACGACGGTGATGTCTATCTCGCCACCGAGCATGGGTGGACTGGATGCATCGATGAGCGCGCCGGCTTCTCGCCTGCTCTGGGTCGAAAGCCGAGGCACCTGTCCGCCCTGGCACCGGAACCCCCGACAGCAATGACGCTCGTGCACCGCCACCCGTGATGACTCACGGCAAGCCCAACCGCTTCGCGACCTCGTTTCCGCCCATCTCGCGGATCACGGCTGACGGCCCCACGACGACGAGCTTGTCCGTCGCTCGCGACAGCCCGACGTAGAGGCGCTCCTTCGCCCGCCGCATCGGTGTCTTCTCGTTGACGCACAGCACCACCACCTTGCGCTCCAGCCCCTTGCACCCGAGCACGTGACCGTAGAAGACACAGTCCCTGTCCCAGAAGGTCTCCCAGTAGCCGACCTGTCCAGCCGACTCCTGCAACGACACCTGCTCCGGATGCCGGGTGCCGGTCGTCAGCAACGCCACGTCCTCGGGGCGCCAGCCCTCCTCTAGCAGCGGGTCGATCTGGTCGTCGGCGACGTCCACGGCATCCTCGGCAGTCGCCTCGACGAAGGTGACCTCGGGCCCCTCTCCCCCACGCGCATACATCCGCATCGGCGCCAACGGGCCGAAAGTTT
>JBDSVV010000180.1:0-11405 GCA_039927035.1 Ornithinibacter sp.
GGTGCTCGCGATCCACGGGTAGACCTTGGGCCCGGGCAGCTGACCGCCCTCCCCCGGCTTGGCGCCCTGCGCCATCTTGATCTGGATGTCGTCGGCGTGGGTGAGGTAGAGCGAGGTGACCCCGAACCGTCCGGACGCCACCTGCTTCACGGCCGAGCGCCGCGTGGGGTCCATCAGGCGGTCGACGTCCTCGCCGCCCTCACCGGTGTTGGAGCGCGCCTTGAGCCGGTTCATGGCGATGGCGAGGGTCTCGTGGGCCTCCTTGCTGATCGACCCGTAGCTCATGGCACCGGTGTTGAAGCGCTGCACGATCGCGCTGATCGGCTCGACCTCCTCGATCGGCACCGGCGGCCGGGGGTCCGACCCGCCCAGCTCGAAGAGCCCGCGCAGGGTCATCAGGCGACCCGCCTGCTCGTCGATCCGCCGGCGGTACTGCTTGAAGACGTCATATCGACGGCTCCGAGTGGCGTGCTGGAGGCGGAACACGGTCTCGGGGTCGAACAGGTGTGGTTCGCCCTCGCGACGCCACTGGTACTCCCCGCCGACCATGAGCTTGCGGTGTGCCTGACGCAGACCGTCCGAGGGGTAGGCCATGGCGTGCCGTGCCGCGGCCTCCTGCGCGATGACGTCGAGACCGATGCCGCCGAGCTGGGAGACGGTGCCGGTGAAGAACTCGTCGACGAGCTCCTGGGAGAGGCCGATCGCCTCGAAGACCTGGGCTCCGCGGTAGGACGCCACGGTGGAGATGCCCATCTTCGACATCACCTTCAGCACCCCCTTGCCCAGCGCCTTGATGAGGTTGGCGACGGCCGCCTCCTCGGTGACGTCGGTGACCGCACCGCTGCGGACCATGTCCTCGACGGTCTCCATGGCGAGGTAGGGGTTGATCGCGGCCGCGCCGTAGCCGATGAGGAGCGCGACGTGGTGCACCTCGCGCACGTCGCCGGCCTCGACGAGCAGCCCCACCTGGGTGCGGGTCTTCTCGCGGATGAGGTGGTGGTGCACGGCGGAGGTGAGCAGGAGTGAGGGGATGGGCGCGAGGTCCCGGTCGGAGTCCCGGTCGGAGAGCACGACGAACCGCACGCCCTCCCCGATGGCGGCCGAGACCTCGGCGAAAATCTCGTTCAGCCTCGCGCGAAGGGCGGCCTCGCCACCACCCACGTCGTAGGTGCCCCGGACGACCACCGTGGCGTAACCCGGCAGGTCGCCGTCCGCGTTGACGTGCACGATCTTGGAGAGCTCGTCGTTGTCGAGCACCGGAAAGGGCAGCACGACCTGACGTGCGTGGGCCGGGCTCGGGACCAGGGCGTTGCCCTCGGGTCCGATCACCGAGCCCAGCGAGGTGACCAGCTCCTCGCGGATGGCGTCCAGGGGCGGGTTGGTCACCTGGGCGAAAAGCTGGTTGAAGTAGTCGAAGACCAGCCGTGGTCGGTCGGAGAGCACCGCGATCGGGGTGTCGGTGCCCATCGAGCCCAAGGCCTCACCACCGCTGCGAGCCATCGGGGCGATGATGATCTTGAGCTCCTCCTCCGTGTAACCGAAGGTGCGCTGGCGCCGGGCGACGGAGGCTGCAGTATGGATGATGTGCTCGCGCTCGGGCAGGTCTGCGAGCTCGATGAGCCCGGCGTGCAGCCACTCCTCGTAGGGCTTCTCGGCTGCGAGGGAGGACTTCACCTCCTCGTCGCTGATGATGCGGCCGGCGGCGGTGTCGACCAGGAACATCCGCCCCGGCTGCAGCCGTCCCCGGCGCACGACGCGCTCGGGCGCGATGTCGAGCACACCGGACTCCGACGCGAGCACGACCAGACCGTCATCGGTCACCCAGTAGCGGCCGGGGCGCAGACCGTTGCGGTCCAGGACCGCCCCGATCAGCGTCCCGTCGGTGAAGGTGACGCAGGCCGGCCCGTCCCAGGGCTCCATGAAGGTGGAGTGGAACTCGTAGAAGGCCCGGCGGGCAGGGTCCATCGATCCGTGGTTCTCCCACGCCTCGGGAATCATCATCAGCACCGAGTGCGGCAGCGAGCGTCCGCTGAGGTGGAGCAGCTCGAGCACCTCGTCGAAGGACGCCGAGTCGGAGGCGCCCGGGGTGCAGACCGGGAAGATGCGCTGGAGGTCCCCGGGGATGAGGTCGGAGGCCATCTGGCTCTCCCGGGCGTGCATCCAGTTGCGGTTGCCCTTGACGGTGTTGATCTCGCCGTTGTGCGCGATGAGCCGGTAGGGGTGGGCCAGGGGCCAGCTCGGGAAGGTGTTGGTGGAGAAGCGGGAGTGCACCAGCGCCAGCTCGGTCGCGAAGCGCTCGTCGGAGAGGTCGGGGAAGAACGGCTCGAGCTGGCCCGTCGTGAGCATCCCCTTGTAGACGACCGTGCGCGCGGACAACGAGGGGAAGTAGACCTCGGCCTCGCGCTCGGCCCGCTTGCGCAGGCAGAAGGTGAGCCGGTCGAGCTCGATGCCGGTGCGGCCGTCCTGCGCTGCGACGACGAGCTGCCGGAAGAACGGCATGCACTCGCGGGCGGCTCGACCGACGAGGTCGACGGCCACGGGGACGTCACGCCACGCGATCACGCGCAGCCCCTCCTCCTGGGCCAGTCCCTCGATCCGCGCCTCAGCCCGGTCCCGCTCCTGCGGTTCCGTGGGGAGGTAGGCCATGCCCACTGCATACCCACCGGCCGGAGGCAGGTCTGCGTCCAGGACCGAGCGGAAGAACCCGTCGGGCACCTGGGTGAGGATGCCCGCACCGTCGCCGACCAACGGGTCCGCGCCGGTCGCTCCGCGGTGGTCCAGGTTGCGCAGCGCGTCGAGGGCGTGGGCGACGATGTCGTGCCCGGCGCTCCCCCGCAACGTGGCCACGAGCGCGACGCCACAGGCGTCGTGCTCGTGCTCGCGGCGGTAGAGGCCGACGTCTGCGGGCTGGGCGGAGAAGCGTGCGACGGTCACGTCGATCACCGTCCTCGTGGGGTCGTCGGCCGCGAGGGGCCGGGCACGGCAAGGTCAGGCGCGGACGACGGTGGCCACGTGCCGGAATGCTATCCCCGCGGCTGCTCGTCTTGCGATCTGAGCCGAGCTATCCCACATCGTGGGACGTAGGCTTCCCGGGTTCGATGCCCTCGGCCGCCCTCGGGCCGTCCGGACCCGGACCCGCTCCCGCCTCCGCCAGTTCGGTCCGGCGTGCCCGCCGGCCGGTGTACCAGTAGATCCACACCCCGAAGACGAAGACCACGATGCTGGTCCACACGTTGAGCCGCTGACCCCAGATGAGCTCGGCCCGGTCGGTGCGCATCCTCTCGATGACGATGCGACCGAGCGGGTAGCCGGCAACGTAGAGGCCGATGAGCTGTCCGGTCGCGAGGGCGCGACGCCGGTCGAGCACGAGCAGCACCACGCCGAGCACGACGAGGAAGATCGCCTCGTAGAGGAAGGTCGGTTGGAACACCCCCAGCACGACTGGTCTGCCCGTCGAGTCGAGCACTGCGCGTCCGGCAGAGAGGTCCCACTGGTGGATCTGCAGGCCCCAGGGGAGGTCCGTGGGGCCGCCGTACAGCTCGTTGTTGAACCAGTTGCCGACCCGGCCGAGCGCCTGGGCGAATGCGACCCCCGGCACGGCCGCGTCCCCGAAGGCGAGGAAGGAGATCCCCGACTGGCGGCAGCCGATCCAGACGCCGACGGCGCCGAGCGCGACCGCGCCCCAGATGCCCAGTCCGCCCTCCCAGATCTTCAGCGCGTTGAGCGGGTGCCCACCCTCGCCCCAGTACGGCTCAGGAGTGGTGATCACGTGGTAGAGCCGGCCGCCCACGATCCCGAAAGGCACGGCATACACCGCGACGTCGACCGCCTGGCCCGGCTCGCCGCCGCGAGCCACCAGGCGACGCCCGGTGAGCCAGACCGCAAGGACGATCCCCGCCAGGATGCACAGGGCGTACATCCGGATCGGGAGCGGTCCCAGGTGGAAGACCCCGACGGTGGGGCTGGGGATCACGGTCGTCACGCTGCTGACCACCGGGCGGCTGGGGTGCTCACGTGGTGGCGGCCTCGACAGCCTTGGTGAAGGCCTCCGGCGTGCCGATCTCTTTCAGCGCCGTCATCGTGCCGTTGATCATCACGGTGGGCGTGCCCGAGAAGCCCGAGATCTTGAAGGCTGCGTCGTTCACTGAGGTGACGTACTTGGTGTATGTCCCTGCGTCGACGCACGCCTTCCAGGTGCCGAGCGCATCACCATTGATGCCGGCCGTCGCCGCCCAGGCGGCGAGGGTCGAGTCGTCGACGTTGGTGCCCTCAGGGGCCTGGTTGGTGTAGACCGCGTTGTGGAACTCCTGGAACTTGCCGTCGTCGGCTGCGCAGAAGGCGCCGTTGGCCGCGGGCGTGGAGTTCTGTGCACCGGTCTTGTCGTCGAGGAAGTTCAGCACGTGGTAGTTGACCTTGATCTTCCCCTGCCCCGCCAGGTCGCCGATGGTCGCGCCGAGGATGCCCTCGAACTGCCCGCACACGGGGCACTGGAAGTCCTCGTAGAGGTCCACGGTGGGAGCACCGACCGCGGGTGTCGCATCGGTGAAGGCGGGATACCCCTCGCCCATGGCCGCGCCTGCGGGGACCGCGGTGGAGGTGCCCGCGGCCTTGTCCTTCGCCGTCTGGGACCACACGACACCACCGACGACGGCGATGATCGCGACGATGGCCACGCCGGTGGCCACCACGATCTTGTTGACCCCGCCCCCGGAGGCCTCCTGGGCTGCCTGGATCTTGGCCTGGCGCGCGGTGCCGGACGCCCTGGTCGAGTTCTTGGCCATGGTGAGGGTGATCTCCTTGAGTGTGGGTCAGTGTCCGAAGAGCAGGCGGTCCAGGGACGCCGACGACTGGGGCCGCCACCAGAGCCAGGCACCGGCGAGCGCGAAGCTGGCGTCTCGGGCGATCTCCTGAGGGTACTTCGTGTCGTTGACCCCGATCTGGCCCCCGCCCCCGAAGCACCCGCAGTCGATGGTGAGACCGCGGGCCCAGGCCTGCGCGATGCCGATGATGAAGGCCACCATGAGCAGGGTGCCCCCGGCCGCCGCGATCCGGGTGAACAGGCCCAGCACGAGCAGCACCCCGAGCACGACCTCGATGAAGGGCAGCGCGAGGCCCACGGGGTTGGCGATCGAGTCAGGGAGGATCTCGTAGGCCTGGACGGCCCGCTGGGAGGTCAGGGGGTGCCCGATCTTTGCTGCGCCCGCCCAGATGAGGACGACACCGAGGAAGAGCCGGGCCCCGAGGCCGACGACGCCCTTGGTCCGCTCGGACCGAGCGGATCTGGCCCCGACCTCATCGGTTCCCCGCTGGGTCGTGGCGCTCACGATGTTCCTTCCCTGACTCCTCGTGCGAGGTCCTCGGTCAACTCACGCAACGCCTCGAGCCGCTGCGGGAGTTCCCCGGGCCCACCGAGTGCGCGCACCAGTGCGGACCCCACGATGACGCCGTCGGCGTAGGCGGCAAGCTCACCGGCCTGCTCCCTGGTGGAGACGCCGAGGCCCACGCACACGGGCAGGTCGGTGGCCTCGCGCACCCGCTCGACGAGACCTCGGGCGTCGGAGCCGACGCTGCTGCGCGTCCCCGTGACACCCATCGTGGATGCCGCGTAGACGAATCCGCGGCATGCGCCGGTGGCGGTGGCCAGCCGATCCGGGGTGGACGAGGGGGCCACGAGGAAGACCCGGTCCAGGTCATGCGTGTCACTCACCCGGAGCCACTCCCCCGCCTCGTCCGGGATCAGGTCGGGGGTGATCAGCCCGGCCCCACCGGCCGCGGCGAGGTCGGCAGCGAAGCGCTCCACGCCCCGGCGCAGCACGAGGTTCCAGTAGGTCATCACCAGCGGCGGCGCCCCGGCCTCCCGGACGGCTGCCGTGGCCCTGAAGACGTCGTCGACGCGCGACCCCCCGGCCAGTGCCGTCGCCACCGCCTCCTGGATGAGGGGGCCGTCCATCAAGGGATCGCTGTAGGGCACCCCCACCTCGACGACGTCGCAGCCAGCCTCGACGAGCACCTGCATCGCTGCGATCGACCCCTCCACGGTGGGGAACCCGACGGGCAGGTAGCCGATGAGGGCTGCGCGGCCCTGCGCCCGGCATTCGGCCAGGACCTGCTCCACCCCCGGGCTGGCCACGCTCACGAGGACCCCGCGAGGAGGCCGAACCAGCGGGCGGCAGTCTCCATGTCCTTGTCGCCACGACCGGAGAGGTTGACGAGCAGGAGGGCCTCGGGGCCGAGCTCGCGGCCGATCTCCATCGCGCCGACGAGGGCGTGGGCGGACTCGATCGCCGGGATGATGCCCTCCGTGCGCGAGAGGAGCCGGAACGCCTCCATCACCTCGTCGTCGGTGGCGTAGCGGTATTCGGCGCGCCCGCTGTCGCGCAGCCAGGCGTGCTCGGGCCCGACGCTGGGGTAGTCAAGGCCCGCAGAGATCGAGTGGGACTCCATCGTCTGGCCGTCCTCGTCCTGCATGAGGTAGCTCATCGCGCCGTGGAGCACGCCGGGGGTTGCCGCGGACGCGGCGAAACGGGCCGCGTGACGCCCGGACTCCACACCCTCACCACCGGCCTCGATGCCGATGAGCCGCACACCGGCATCCCCGACGAACCGGTGGAAGATGCCCATCGCGTTGGACCCCCCACCGACACAGGCGATCACGGCGTCGGGGAGCCGACCGGTCAGCTCGAGCACCTGGCCGCGCGCCTCCTCCCCGATGATCGCGTGGAAGTCACGCACCATCTCGGGGAAGGGGTGCGGCCCGGTGACGGTGCCGATGGCGTAGTGCGTGGTCGCGACGTTCGTGACCCAGTCGCGCAGCGCCTCGTTGATGGCGTCCTTGAGGGTGGCGCTGCCGTGCTCGACGGCGACGACCTCCGCACCGAGGATGCGCATCCGGGCGACGTTGAGGGCCTGGCGCTCGGTGTCGACCTTCCCCATGTAGACGGTGCACTCCAGGCCCATCAGGGCGGCGGCGGTGGCCGTGGCCACGCCGTGCTGGCCGGCGCCGGTCTCGGCGATGACCCGCGTCTTGCCCATCCGCTTGGTGAGCAGCGCCTGCCCCAGCACGTTGTTGATCTTGTGGGACCCGGTGTGGTTGAGGTCCTCACGCTTGAGGATGACGCGCGCACCCCCGCAGTGGGCCGCGAAGCGGGGCACCTCGGTGATGATGCTCGGCCGGCCGGTGTAGGTGCGGTGCAGCTCCGCCAGTTCGTGCTGGAACTCGGGGTCGACGGCCGCCTTCTGTCGGGCCTCGTCAAGCTGTTCGAGGGCCGGGACGAGCGCCTCCGGCACGTAGCGCCCCCCGTAGGGTCCGAAGCGACCGGGGCGCGGCAGGGCCTGCGGTTCCAGGTCGCCCTCGGCTGGGGGCTGGTCCGGTCCGACGGTCATGCCCGGTCCCCCACCATGGTGCTGGCCACGATCGCCGCGACGGCGGCGCGCGGGTCACCGGTGCGCACCAGCGACTCCCCCACCAGCACCGCGTCGGCGCCCTGCCGCGCGTATGCCGCCGCGTCGGCCGGACCGGCGATGCCCGACTCCGCGACCGTCACGCAGCCGGGCGGGATGAGCGGTCGCAGCCGGGAGAACGTGTCGGGGTGCACCGTCAAGGTCTTGAGGTCTCGTGCGTTGACCCCGATGACGGTGGACCCCGCGTCGACGGCGCGCTGGGTCTCGACCTCGTCGTGGACCTCGACCAGGGCCGTCATCCCGAGCTCGCGAGTGCGCGCGAGCATGCCGACGAGCTGCGCGTCGTCAAGGGCCGCCACGATGAGCAGGATGAGGTCGGCTCCGTGAGCACGCGACTCCCAGAGCTGGTAGTCGGTGACCATGAAGTCCTTGCGCAGCAACGGGACACTCACGCGAACCCGAACGTTGTCGAGGTCCTCGAGGCTCCCCGCGAACCGGCGTTTCTCGGTGAGCACCGAGACGGCCGCCGCGCCACCCGCGGCATACTCCCTCGCCAGGTCGGCGGGGTCGGGGATGTCGGCGAGGGCTCCCCTGCTGGGGCTCGCCCGCTTGACCTCCGCGATGAGCGAGAGGCCGGGCCGTCGCAACAGGAACTCGGCGTCGATCGCTGCGGGGGCGTCCGCCACCGCGGCCTCGAGGTCCGAGGCGCTCACCAGCGCCGTGCGAACGGCCAGGTCCTCGCGCACACCGGCGATGATGGTGTCCAGAACCGTGGTCACTGGGGCTCCCCGGTTCAGTGGATGGAGGGGTCGAGCTCGGTGTCGCGCTGCGCCGCACCGTATCCGGCCATCGACAGCACCTTCCCGGCGGCGAGGCCGACGACGCCGATCACCGCGCCACCGATGAAGAGCAAGAGGTTGGGGAAGAGGACTGCCAGCGACATGATCGCCGACGCGACGATGAGGATGCCCACCGTCGTCCACGCCGCGACGCTGTGGCCGTGGTCCTCTTGCTCGCTCATCTGCTCACCTCTCGTGACGCGGGCCGTGCGGCCCCGTGGTCTGCGCTCAATTGTGTCAGGTCGCGCTGCCGGCGCCCTCATCGGTGGGATCGCGCCCGGCGGACAGCTCGTCCCAGTCGCTACCCACGCGCTCCCCCCGCGCTCCGGCGACGTGTCCGTCCTGCGGTCGCGGCACCTCGTAGCGGGAGGTGGGGGCGGCCCAGCGCTGCCGTCCGATCAGAGCCCCCACCAGGCCCAGGGCACCGACCACGATGGCGAGGGCCGCGACCCACGGCCACACGCTGGGGTGGGCGACGGTCGCGATCGAGCCGGTGCGCCCCACGCGTGAGGCCGCGACGGGGCCGAGCGCTCCCGAGGGGTCGACCAGCACGCGCACAGTGAGGCCGGCAGCCAGCAGCAGGCAGGCGGCATACCCGATCATCGCGACGACGCAGGCTATGCGACCGGCGGCGATCACCGCGATCGCTGCCGCGACGATCGCGAGGGCGACCGCCGAGAGCCCCGGCGCGACCTCAGCCCCGGTGGCAGTGATCGTCGACGCCCCGAGCACGGCGTCATCGACGGCGCCGGAGACCCAGGGACGAAAACCGCTGATGAGGAGCCCGGCGGCGCCGAGGACGGCAAGGACAGCGACCGAACCCTTGTGGGAGAGGCGGTTCACGTGACGGTCCGCATCGCGCCGGCCATCGCGACGGCTCGCAGGGCTGCGGTCGCCTTCGCGACGCACTCCTCGAACTCCGAGCGCGGCACGGAGTCGGCCACGATGCCGGCTCCGGCCTGGATGTGCGCCACGCCGTCCTTGAGGACGGCGGTCCGGATGGCGATGGCCATGTCGAGGTCGCCGTGGAAGTCGAGGTATCCGACGACACCTCCGTAGACGCCTCGCCGAGAGGGCTCGTAGTGCTCGATGAGCGCGAGGGCACGCGGCTTGGGTGCGCCGGAGAGGGTGCCCGCGGGGAAGGTCGCCACGAGCACGTCAAAGGCGCTTGCGGCGGGTCTGGTCTCCCCGACGACGGTGGACTCGATGTGCATGACGTGGCTGTAGCGGCGGACGTCCATGAACTCGACGACGTCGACGCTGCCGGGCACGCAGACGCGCTGGAGGTCGTTGCGGCCGAGGTCGACGAGCATCACGTGCTCGGAGCGCTCCTTCGGGTCGGCCAGCAGCTCCTCGGCCAGCCGCACGTCGTCCTCAGGGGACTTGCCGCGGGGCCTGGACCCGGCAATCGGGTGGGTGATGGCCCGCTCCCCCGTGACCCGCACCAGTGCCTCCGGTGAGCTCCCGACCACGGAGTAGGAACTGCCGTCCGGCGCGGGGAACCGGAAGAGGTACATGTAGGGGCTGGGGTTCGATGCCCGCAGCGCCCGGTAGACGTCGACCGGATCAGCGCGGCAGTCGAGCGAGAAGCGCTGGGAGAGCACGACCTGGAACACCTCCCCCGCCCGGATGTCCTCCTTCGCGAGCTCGACGACCTCCTCGTAGCGGGACCGGGTCGTGTTCGACCTCACCAGGTCCATGGCAGCCTCAACCGCCTCGGCGTCGACGACGGCGACCGTGCTCTGTGCCGGGGCGGCGAGTGCACGGGTCATCGCGTCGAGGCGGCCGACCGCGTCGGCCCAGGCCTGCTCGACCCGCTTGTCGGTGGCGTCGTAGTTGATCGCGTTGGCGACGAGCAGGATCGAGCCGTCGCTGTGGTCGAGAACCGCGAGGTCGGTGGCGAGCATGAGGGTCAGCTCGGGAAGTTGCAGGTCGTCAGGGGTCGTGGCCGGCACCCGCTCCCACTGGCGCACCGCGTCGTAGGTGATCGCACCGACCATGCCCCCGGTGAGTGGTGGCAGCCCCCGGATCGGCGCCGTGGCGAGGGCCTCCATGGTGCCGCGCAGCGCTTCGGTCGCCGTGCCGGTCGTGGGCACCCCCACGGGCGGCTCACCGATCCAGTGGGCCTCCCCGTCCTTCTCCGTCAGGGTGGCCCGGCTCGCCGCGCCCACGATCGACCACCGTGACCAGACCCCGCCGTGCTCCGCCGACTCCAGGAGGAAGGTTCCGGGCCGGCCACCAGCGAGCTTGCGATAGACCCCGATGGGCGTCTCGGCATCGCCCATCAACCGGCGGACGACCGGAATGACCCTGCGGTCGCGGGCCAGCACCCCGAATGCGTCAAGGCCCGGCCAGGTCTGGCCGAACCCGAGGTCAGGGGTGCCCGCCCCGTCACCATTCACGTCACCCTCCCGCCCACGACGGCCCCGAGGTCGTCCGCGTCGAAGCACGTGTGGTCCCCGGTGTGGCAGGCCGCGCCGACCTGGTCCACCCGCACGAGGAGGGTGTCGCCGTCACAGTCCAGCGCCACCGAGCGGACGATCTGGGCATGCCCGGAGGTGTCACCCTTGCGCCAGTACTCCGCCCGGCTGCGCGACCAGTAGGTGACCCGACCCTGCGTGAGCGTGCGGCGCAGGGCCTCGTCGTCCATCCAGCCGAGCATGAGCACCTCGCCGGTGTCGTGCTGCTGGACCACCGCGGGCACCAATCCGGCCGGGTCGCGCTTGAGTCGGGCCGAGATGGCGGGGTCCAGGGGGCTCTCGGGAGTCGGCACCCCCACATTCTGCCGTGACGGCGGCCTTGGTCGGCGCCGGGCCTGAGCTGGGACCTCTCGGACCGAGCGGGGGCAATCGGTGCGGATTCCCTTCCGATCGTGCCAAGGGAGCCTATGGTGAGCACGGATTCGGATTTGGGCCTATTCTCATCACAGTTTCGGAAAAGAATCCCTGTAGGCCCATCCGTTTGGTGGTGGGCTCCGAACCACATTGGGTCGCCGTGGACCTCGGTCCAAGCCTGCGGCTCGTCACAGCGCGGGCTCTGGCCTGTGCTCTCTTGAAAGGGATCACCATGGCAGATGCCACACGACGCGGCTTCCTGGCCGCTGCGGGGACGGGGACGGCCATCGCCGTCGTCGCCACCGCAAGCAGGGCGAGCGCTGCGCCACGC
>JBDSVV010000181.1:0-5418 GCA_039927035.1 Ornithinibacter sp.
GGTGATGGCTTCGACGGTGACCTGCACCCGGGCCGCCCCCGCCCCAGCGGACACCTCGTCAGCGAGGGTCATCAACTCCGCGAGCTCCGCACCCGACGCCTGATGGATCACCTGACCGAAACCCGCGAGCGCGTCCCTGGCCGCGAGCATCGCCGAGCTGGTCTCCGCGAGGCTCATCAGGGGCTGGTCCATACCCTAAATTGTATAGGACACCCGTACGAGACGCAAGAATCTAAATCAACGAGTTCGCTTACAGCAGAATAATATTCAGGCTATTTGGCCTCTCACGTCACATGAGCCACAGCACGTGACTCTCGCCCCGGAAACCGTGCCACTCACGCACCATCCATGGTCGATCGTCCGCCTCTGGCGCGTGTGCAGGAGGCGCCGTTGGCGGGTGCCCAGCAGTCGGACGGATAGCCTCACCTGCCATGGCGAGCATTCCCGGATTCTGGGCCGTTGTGCCGGCTGGTGGGGCAGGCACCCGACTGTGGCCCCTGAGCCGCGCGGGCCACCCCAAGTTCCTCCTCGACCTCACCGGTAGCGGTCGCTCCCTGCTCCAGGCCACCGTCGACCGCCTCGAGCCGCTCACCGGTGACCGGGTCGTCGTCGTGACGGGTGCGCGGCAGGCGGATGCGGTGCGCACCCAGTTGCCGCAGCTCGGGGCCGATGCGGTGCTCGCCGAGCCGACTCCAAGGGACTCGATGGCAGCCATCGCCCTCGCCGCAGCGGTGATCGAGCGGCGCGACCCTGATGCCGTGATCGGCTCCTTCGCCGCGGACCACGTGATCCCCGACTCCGCGGCCTTCGCCGAAGCGATCACCGAGGCGGTCGAGGTTGCCGCAGCCGGCCACCTCGTGACGATCGGCATCGAGCCCACTTCGCCCGCCACCGGCTTCGGCTACATCCGCACCGGCGACCCGCTCCCGGAGGCCCGCACCGCGCTCCACGTGCGCGAATTCGTCGAGAAGCCTGACGCCGAGCGAGCAGCCCGATATGTCGAATCGGGTGAATACCGTTGGAATGCCGGGATGTTTGTCGTGCGAGCAGCCACGCTCCTCGATCTCTTGGCGACGTGGCACCCAGATCTCGCCGCAGGCGTGAGAGCCATCGCCCAAGACCCAGAGCGTCTCGCGGAGATCTGGCCGACCCTGACCAAGCTCGCCATCGACCACGCGGTCGCAGAGCCCGCAGCAGAGGCAGGGCACGTCGTCGTGGTGCCGGGCCCCTTCACGTGGGACGACGTCGGCGACTTCGCCAGCATCGCGAGCCTGCTCCCGCAAACGGGTCAGGACCTCACCGTGATCGGCGATGCCGCTGAGGTCACGGCCCACGATGCGAGCGGTCTGATCGTCTCCACCGGCGGCAGGCACATTGCCGTCGTGGGGCTCGACGACATCGTGGTGGTCGACACCCCGGATGCCGTGCTGGTCACCACCCGCGCGCGGGCACAAGAGGTCAAGGCCGTCGTCGATGCGCTACGTGCAGCAGGGCGCGACGACTTGCTCTGACTGGAAAGGATTGAGGCGTGCACCGCCTGACCCGCTGGGACGCGCGCTGGATCGCGGTGTGGGCCCAGCTGCTCGTGGCAGACCAACGACACGACATGGTGGCGATATCCCGTCACCTCGCAGCGGCCAGGGCGACCTGCGCTCATCGTGAGATCCCTTCCCTCACAGACCTGTGTGGCGTTGAGGCGATGTTGACCGATCCACAACCGTTCGAGCACGGTTAGGTGCTCGATGGGGTGGACCTCGTGGTGATGGCGGTGCGCTTGTGCTTGGACTTCTGGTAATCGGCGACCCAGGTCTTCGAGCTCAACCACGTACCGTTGTCGGATTTCTGCGCGCGCAGGCGCCCGCGCTCCGCAGCCGCGCGAAGGCCAGTGATGGTGATACCAGTCTTTTCGTCGGTCAGGCTCGCCAACGGAACGAGCCGTGCCGGTCCGGCAACCGCAGGCACAACGAACTTGTAGAGATTGTTCGTGACCGCGCGGGCAATGAGTTCACCCAGCGGCGCGTAGTCGTCGTTGTCCCCCCTGCGCATCGCATTGAGGTACGTCGTCCGCTCCCTCTTGAACACAACGGCGGGTGGGTAGCCGAGACGCACCAAGACCAAGTTCAGGAGAAGCCGGCCGGCGCGGCCGTTGCCGTCGAGGTAGGGGTGGATCCTCTCGAAGTCGATGTGCATCTTCGAGAGGCGCTCGGGGAACGGGGCGTCGCTGTCCGCTCGGAGCATGTTCACGTCAGCAACCCAGTCGGTCATCTGGTGATGGATTTCCGGGAACGGCGGTGGAGTCATTCCGTCGGGGAAGGGCTGGATGTCGTGCTGCCGCCAGTTGCCCGGAGTCTCCGCATGGCTTGCGTGCGGGTGGGGGGCCACAGTCCACACCGCCGTCATCGCCTTGAAGTGGACAGTGCGGACTTCCTGAATGCTGACCAGGTCTCCTGTCGTCCACTCACCTGGCTCAAGGGCCTGCCCATAAACCCACTTGGCCGCGGCGCCATAGCCCAGGACCTCCATGTACTCCTTGAGCTCCTTCGCTCCCACCGCGCGGCCCTCTTCGAGAAGTTTGCGAACCTCGTTGAGGACCAGCGTGTTGCCTTCCAAGGCAGTGGAGTGGTGTGCCTCCTGGTGCCAGAGCTCGCCCCAGATTGCTTCCGCTTCCGCGGGCCGGGGCAGGCCGCCGTAGCGCGAGCGCAGATCCTCGACGGCCTCTTCGAGCCGGTCGTAGATCGTCTGCCGTGAGGGGCGTCCGCGTGACATGGAGTGCCGCCTTCCGGTCGAGGCCGAGGGTTGGGATGACGTTGTTGAGGTCGGCGGATGAAACTCGAACACAACACCTTCTGCAAGAGTAGCGAAAGTTGTTGAGGCAGGGCCCAGATAAATGAAACACGACAAATTCGTGCTCGGGAAGGGTTGGCCGCCGACGGACCGCAGGACAGCCGCGGTCAGGCGACGTCACGCTGTCGGTATGCCGCGGCGCCAGCTGCGACCAGTGCCATGGCGATCGCAGTGAGCACCAGGGCGGAGAGCGCCTCGAAGTCACCCCCCGGAAGCTGAGAGAGGTGCGCGAAGGGGGACAGGTCGGTGACCCACTGGGGGAGACCGATCGTGCGCCCGAGCTCGCCGACGACGAAGGAGAGCAGCAGCAGCGCCCACGACACCGGGGCGAACCGCGGAGCGGCGCCGGCCAGCACGGCTGCAAGCGCGACAACGAGCCACACGGCAGGCAGCGTCGCGAGTGCGGCGCCGAGCGTGGCACCCAGGCTCGGCGCGGCATCCGAGGCCAGCGGCCCGACCAGACCCACGGTGACGCCCAGGACCGCCATCAGGACGGTGGTGAGCGCCACCGCCACACCTACGTGAGCGGCATACCAGCGGATGCGTGGGGTCGGCGTGGTCAGCACGGACTCCCCGAGCCCAGTGCGCTCCGCGGCGACGAGCCGCAGCACCAGCGCGATGCCGGCCCCGGCCACCGCAGCCGAGATGAACGCGGTCTCGGTCGCGAGGAAGATGTCCTCGACGGTCCCCGCGGAGCCGCCGAGCCTCTCGAGCATGTCGCTCACGGCCGAGTTCGAGGTGAGCTCGCCGACGGAGCCCAGCAACGAGCCGATGGCGACCCCGCCGATGACCAGGCCCACGGTCCAGCCGATCAGCGTGCCGGTCGCGAGTCGGGTGACCAGCCCGGTGGGGGTCGACAGCAGTGCGCCCGCGCGGGCCGGGCCGGCGCGCTGGGGGATGAGCCCGGCGCCGAGGTCGCGCCGCTGCAGGAGCACGAGGGCGAGCCCGGTGCCAACCACCCACACGAAGACGCCCAGGAGGAGGACCCACAGCCGGTTCGCGCCGTAGGCCTCGACCCGCCCCACCCAGCCGAGCGGGGAGAGCCAGACGAGGGCGTGGGCCGAGGCGGACCCGGAGTCGCCGATCGCGCGGAGCGCGTAGGACGCCCCGAGGAAGCCGAAGCACAGCCCGCCGGCGCCGCGTGTCGTCGAAGCCACCTGCACCGCCACGGCTGCCACCCCGACCATCGCCAACCCCGCCGTGGCCCAAGCAACCCCGAAGGCGAGGGACCCCATCGGGTCCAGGCCCAGGGCTGCGAGCCCACCCGCCGCCAGACCCGAGGCGGCGAGCACCGACGCGGTGGCGAGGGCCACCGCAGCGGCCAAGGGCGCCCACCGGCCGACCGCTGCCGCGCCGACGAGCTCGAGGCGGCCTTCCTCCTCCTCGGTGCGGGTGTGCCGGCGCACCACGACGAGTGCGAGCACCGAGACGAAGAACGCCCCCATCATCACCGTCTTGAACACCGCGAGCGCATCGGCGCTCTGCGAGGGGAGCGGCCCATACATCGCGACGATCGCTGGGTTGGTGAGGATGCCGGCCAGGCCGGTCGCGGCTGCCTGGTCGGTGGGGTAGAGGTCGAGGGTGGCCTGGGCGGAGCCCACCGCGAGGAGCACGAGCCCGATCACGCTGGCCGGCACCAGGATGCGGTCTCGCCGCCACGCCAGGCGGAGGAGCTCGCCGGTGCCGACGAGGCTGTTCATGCCGGCGCCTCCTGGTAGCGCGCGAGGAAGAGCTCTTCCAGGGTCGGGGGCTGGCAGGTGAGCCCGGTGACGCCGAGCGCCGCGAGCGTGGCGACGAGGCGGCCGAGGTGCTCGCCCTCCACGGTGCACCGCAGCTCCGAACCGTCGATGATGACGTCGTGCGTGCCCGGCCAGCGGCCCACCTCCTCGGCGTTCGGCATGTCGCTCAGCGTGGCGCGCACCCTGGAGCGGGTCAGGTGGCGCAGGTCGGCAAGGCTGCCCGTGTCGACGACCCGCCCGGCCCGCACGATGCTCACCCGGTCGCAGGCCCGCTCGACCTCGCTGAGGATGTGGCTGGAGAGGAGCACGGTGCGGCCCGCGTCGCGCAGCGCGGCGAGCTCGTCCTGGAAGACCTGCTCCATGAGCGGGTCCAGGCCGGCGGTCGGCTCGTCGAGCACGAGGAGCTGGGCGGTGCTGGCAAGTGCGGCGATGAGCGCGACCTTCTGGCGGTTGCCCGTGGAGTAGGCCTTGCCCTTCTTCGTCTCGTCGAGCTCGAAGCGACTGACGAGCCGGGCACGGGCGACCTCGTCGATGCCGCCGCGCAGTCGCCCGAGCAGGTCGATGACCTCGCCGCCGGTGAGCGTGGGCCAGATGACGACGTCGCCGGGCACGTAGGCCACCCGCCGGTGCAGCTCGGTGGCCTCGCGCCACGGGTCCGAGCCGAGCACGCAGACCTCTCCCGCCTCGGCGCGCAGCAGCCCGAGCAGAACCCGGATCGTCGTGGACTTGCCGGAGCCGTTGGGGCCGAGGAAGCCGTGGATCTCGCCGTGCGCGATCCGCAGGTCCAGGCCGTCGAGGGCCACGGTGCGCCCGAAGGTCTTGCGCAGCCCGGTGA
>JBDSVV010000182.1:0-3190 GCA_039927035.1 Ornithinibacter sp.
GGGCCAACAACGACGCCCCGACCCCGTTCGTGTGGACCGCCACAGCCGAGTCGATCCTGGCCAAGGTCACGCGAGCCCGCCGCAAACTCGAAGAAGTAGCAAGCCAATAGCGAGACGGACCACTAGAGTGGCGCCATGGCCGTGAACACTGACTTCGTCGGGCGCACCTATCCGCCGAGTGGACCGTATGCCGTCGACGCTGCCCTCGTGGCGGCCTTCGCGTCCGCCGTGGGCGCCACAGATCCGGTGCACACGGACGGTGATGCCGCCCGGGCGGCGGGCTACGCGGACGTCATCGCGCCTCCGACGATGGCCGTGCGCTTCGCTCAGATGGCCGACCGCGCCTATGTCACCGACCCCGATGCCGGCATCGACTACAGCCGGGTGGTGCATGGCGAGCAACGGTTCGTCCACCACCGGCCGATCACGGCGGGCGACGAGGTCGTCGGCACGCTCACCGTCGACCAGGCGCGCTCGTCTGGTGGGCACGCGATGGTCACGACGCGCACCGAGCTGGCGACCACGGGAGGAGAGGCGCTCACGACCTGCGTCTCGACCATCGTCGTGAGGGGTGGTGGCTCGTGAGCACGTCGATCCGAACGTTCTCCGACGTGTCGGTGGGCGAGAGGATCGGTCCGGTGGTCGTGCCTGTCACGCGCGAGACGCTGCGCTCCTACGCGAACGCCTCCGGCGACCAGAACCCGATCCACCAGGACGAGGACTTCGCCCGATCCGTGGGTCTCCCCGACGTCATCGCGCACGGGATGTGGACGATGGGTGCCGCAGGCACCGTCGTCGCCGACTGGGCCGGTGATGCCGGTCGGGTCGTGCAGTTCGGCACCCGGTTCACCCAGCCGGTCGTGGTCCCCACCTCGGGGAACGAGATCGTCGTCGAGGGCGTGGTGAAGTCCCTCGACGCCGAGGGCTCGCTCGCCACCGTCGAACTCACGACGACCTGCGACGGGGTGAAAGTGCTCGGTCGCTGCGTGGCCGTCGTCCGGCTCGACTGATGCGCGAGCTCGTCGACGAGCCGATCGCTGCGCACACCACGATGCGGGTGGGCGGCCCGGCATCGCGGATGGTCGTGGTCGAGACCCCGGACGAGCTCGTCGACGCGGTGCGAGAGGTCGACGACGCTGACGAACCGCTGCTGCTGGTGGCCGGCGGGTCCAACCTCGTCGTGGCCGACGAGGGCTTCGCCGGGACGGTCATCAAGGTCGCCACCCGGGGGGTGAGTGTGGAGTCCGAGGACTCCTGCGGGGGCGCGAACGTCACCGTCGCCGCGGGGGAGCCGTGGGATGACCTCGTGTCGCTCGCAGTGGAGGTGGGGTGGACCGGGGTGGAGGCGCTCTCCGGCATCCCCGGGTCGAGCGGGGCGACCCCCGTGCAGAACGTGGGCGCCTATGGCCAGGAGGTGGCTCAGACGATCGCGCGGGTGCGGGTCTGGGATCGGCTCGAGGAGAAGGTCCGCACCCTGTCCTCCCCTGAGTGCCGGTTCACCTACCGTCACTCACTGTTCAAGGGCACCGACCGTTACGTCGTCATCGACGTGATGTTTCAGCTCGTCCTCGGCTCACTGTCACGACCGGTGACCTATGCCGACATCGCCACCCAGCTGGGGGTCGACGTGGGCACTCGGGTGCCGCTGGCCGAGGCGCGAGAGGCCGTGCTCGCGCAACGGCGCCGGCGCGGCATGGTGCTCGACGAGGCAGACCACGACACCTGGAGCTGTGGATCCTTCTTCACCAACCCGATCCTGACCAGCCAGGGCTTCGATGCCTTGGAGCATCGGGTCGCCGACCGGCTCGGGACCGATGCCCCGGCGCCGCCACGGTTCCCGGGCGAGGGGGACGCCGTCAAGACCAGCGCCGCGTGGCTCATCGAGCGCGCCGGCTTCGGCAAGGGGTACGGGGACCCCGGGCCGGCGGCGCTGTCGAGCAAGCACACCCTGGCCGTGACCAACCGCGGCGCCGCCACCGCATCCGATGTCGTGGGTCTGGCCCGCGCGGTTCGCGACGGGGTGCGGGACGTCTTCGGCGTGACCCTCGTCAACGAGCCAGTGCTCGTGGGGGACGCGCTCTGACCCCTTCGGCTGATCCGGCCGACCAGCGGCAGCCCACCCCGAACCCCGTTCCAGGACGTCCGGATGGTTCACCTTGTGTGCCACCCTTCCCGCGCGCCTCGGTCCATCCGACCGGATGGTTCACCTGGCGACCCCCGGATCTCTCGATCCATCCGACCGGTTGGTTCATCTCAGAGCCCAAGCGCGTCGTCGGACCCAGAAACAGCGTGTTCGCCGGGGGTGCCCACGACGGCAAGGTCCATCCGACACGGTAGGCCCCGGCCTGATCGGGCGGCCGTGTGTGGTGCGGGGCCTCAGGCTGCACCGACCTGACCGTCCACGTCATCTGTGGGCGGCGCGGCGTCGCCCGGCGCGGCAACCATGGCCACGGCCGATTCCGGCACGTCGTTCGCGTTCGCGGGCAGGGGGACGGGTGAATACCACCGAGGCTCTTCACTCGGCCCCTCGAAGAACTCGTACATCCACCACCACAGCGGTGGGCTGTCCACCGCCTGCACGGGCCGATGGGCGGGAAACCGCCGCCCACCGCCGCGGACTCGGGCGACCAGGTCAGTGGGATCCCACTCCCCGTGTAGGGCCGAGCGTCGGATGGACGCGCTGACGACCGAGAGCCGCGCCGGCACCCCGGCGCGGTGCTCGCCCTCATCCCCCTCGGGTGGCCGGCCGGGAGTGGAACGAGTCACGGCGAGAATGAAGCCCGTCCCCTCGAGCGCGTCCTCGACGGCCTCGAGGTGCACTCGTCCAGCTCCTGCCTCGAGTCGAGCGAGACGGGGCCGACTCAGACCACGAGCAGCCGCGTACGCGCGCTGGCTCATCCCGAGCTCACGCCGGTGAGCGCGAAGGGCCAGTCCGACCTCGTCGCCCACCGTCAGGCTGTGCTGCGCTCGTCGCAGCGGCTCGAGGAACTCTGCCGGAACTCCCTGGTTCTCATCCATCCAGACATCGTCGGGCGGCCCAACGCCGTTGTCACCAGGGGGTCTGGTGCTGTGGATGACCGGGCCACGACAGGGAACCTGTGCACAGAGCTCGGGCTCGGCACCGGCCCCCATCGTGAACCATCCGACTGGGAGGTGCACAGCGGGCGCGGTCATGAACCATCAGTCCGGT
>JBDSVV010000183.1:0-10865 GCA_039927035.1 Ornithinibacter sp.
ACCAGGCGGCCTTGACGCTCGGCACGCCGTAGGTGCGCGACCCGGGTGGCGCCGCGAGGCGCTCGGCCACCTCCAGCTGGACCATGACGAGGAGTCGCTCAAGGCTCGGGAAGAGCTCGAGGAACCGCAGCACCACCGGCACCTAGACGTTGTAGGGCAGGTTGGCGACCAGCGCTGTGGGGGAAGGCCCGGGAAGCTCGGTCACGCCGAGCGCGTCGGCGTGGACCACTACGAGGCGCGGCGCGAGCCAGGGCGCCTTGGCGAGGACGGTGCTCGGCAGCTCGCCGGCCAGGACGGGGTCGACCTCGATGGCGGTGACGTGGCCGACCGCCGGGAGCAGTGCCAGGGTGAGGGAGCCGAGCCCGGGCCCGATCTCCACCACGCTGTCGTGCTCATCGACTCCCGAGACGCGCACGATGCGGCGGACGGTGTTCCCGTCGACCACGAAGTTCTGCCCCCAGTGCTTGGTGGGCCGGATGCCGAGCCGCTGGGCGATCGCGCGAACCTCCCCCGCGCCGAGGAGCGCGACGGCAGGATCCTCGGTCATGGGCCCACCCTAGTTCTCGCTGGGACAGGGCCAGACACGACGGACCCCGCCGAGACAAGGGAAAGTTCCCTTGTCTCGGCGGGGTTTTCGCAGGTCACCCCGGAATACTGAGGCGGCTCAGGCGGCGTGCGCGCAGCCCCAGGGGCCGAGGCCGGCCTTGGCGTAGTAGCGGTTGGCGATGGTGATCTGCTGGGCGCGCGAGGCGAGGTCGGCGCGGGAGGCGAAGTCGGCGCCCCCGTTGGCCAGCCACGACGCGGTCGCGAACTGCAGTCCGCCGTAGTAGCCGTTGCCGGTGTTGATTGACCAGTTGCCACCGGACTCGCACTGGGCGATACGGTCCCACATGGCCGAGTTGGCCAGGTTGATGCCCGCGCCGGAGGTGTTGCCGGCCGAGCGCGTCGCGGTCGAGGGGGCGGACGACGACGAAGGAGAGGAGGAGGACGTCGTCGCCTTGGGACGGGCCTTGGTGCCCACCGTGACGACGGCGTTGATCGCCTTGGAGACCACCTTCTCCGAGAGCACCGTGGTCTTGGAGACCTTGCCGTCGATGTAGGTCAGTTCGCGAGAGATGGCCTTCTCGCCCTGCTTGCCCTTCGTCACGACCTTGGACGTGCCGACATAGAGGGAGGAGTCCTTCTTCGTGGTCGTCGTGTAGGCGATCGCCTCCTTGACGGTGTCCGTCTTCACGACGACCCGCTTGACGACGATCTTCATGCCCTCGGTGACGGGCGCCAGCAGGCCGGGCTCGATGATGTCGCTGGCCCCGCGGCTGACGTCCGCCTCGAGCAGGAGGTCGGAGACCAGGGGGCTCACAGAGGTGATCGTGCGGGTCAGGCCGTCTGCCGTGAGCGTGACCTTCTTGGGCATCGTCACGTCGAGGGCGAGGCCCTGGCGGCCCAGCGGCTGCGAGCGCGAGGCCGACAGCACCGCCCCTTCTGCTCGGATGTCGAGGTCCTTCAGGGCGGCATCGACCGTGGTGGCCGTCGTCCAGTACTCCTTGGTCACCCCGTCGACCGTCACGGTGAGCTTGCGCCCGTATCGGACCGAGATGCGGTCACCGTCACTGATCGCGCTCTGCGCCGAGGGCACGACGACATCGTGCTCCCCGAGCGTGATGCCCTTCTTGTCGAGGGCGTCCGCGACGGTGGAACCGAAGACGTGGACCGACACCGGCTTCCCGTCGACGGAGATGTCCACCGACTTGTCGTAGTGCGCCACACCGACGGATCCGGCGACGACGACGAGGGCTGCCGCAGCATGGGCGGCATAACGGAGGGGGCGAGTCAAAAGCAAGAGTGCTCCAGTGGTCGTGCTTCCCGGGCACCGGTGCCGGACGTCATGACCCGACCGGGTCGGGGCGTGCGTGGTCTGGAGGCTCCGGCTGCGGTGGCGGGCCCGTTCTCACGCTGACGTCCGAGGCACACCAGCCCCGGCCTTTGACTCCAGCGTGCAGCAGGGAATCCGGTCAGGTCAAATTTTGGTAACAACGTTCTCTCAGGCTGCGCGCCTCACTGGACACATTGGCCTCATGAGTCCCAGGGGTGACGAGACCTACGTCACCAAGGACCGTAGAGCCGCTCCGCGGTGTCGCTCAGGGTCGAGCACAGGGTCGGCACCGCCACGCCGAGCACCGCTGCCATCGCCCGGACCGTGAGCGGCACCAGCGCCGGGCTGTTGCTCGCTCCGCGCCACGGGTGGGGCGTGAGGTAGGGGGCGTCGGTCTCCACCTGGAGGAGTTCGAGCGGGGTGACGGCTAGGGCATCACGCAGACCGGTCGAGCCCTTGAACGTGAGCGTGCCGCTGAAGGAGAGGTGGTAGCCGCGCCGGGCACACTCCCGCGCCATCGGGAGGTCCCCGGAGAAGCAGTGCATCACCGTGCGCTCCGGCGCCCCCTCCTCCTCCAACACCCGCAGCACGTCCTCGTGGCTGTCCCGGTCATGGATCTGCAGGGTGAGGTCCAGCCGCTTGGCGAGGTCGATGTGCCGTCGGAAGGACTCCTGCTGCGCCGGCATCCCGTCGGGACCTGTGCGGAAATAGTCCAGCCCGGTCTCCCCGACGACGCGCACCCGCGGATGGACCGCCAGTGCCTCGATCTCGGCGAATGCCGTGTCGAAGGCACCGTCGGCGACGAGCCCGGGAACCTCGTTGGGGTGCAGGGCAACTCCCGCCAGGACACCGGGATGCCGCTCCGCCGCCTGCACGGCGAACCGGGCGCCCACCGGGTCGCAACCGATCTGCACGACCCGGTCCACCCCCACCGACGCAGCCACCCTCAGCGGCTCGGCGATGTCGTCCACGGAGATGGCCTCGCCATCTCGGCTGTTGTCGAGGTGGGTGTGGTTGTCGACGACGGGGATGGGCAGCGGGTCCGGCGGCTCGGGCACACCGCGCCGACTGGGCTGGGCCGACACCGGCCTCAGCCCTGTCCCGCCCGCGCCAGCTCCTCCTCGACGACGGACTCGTCGAGCTTGGTGAAGACCGGCGCCGGCTTGCTGATCTGGGTGCCGACGAGCACGGGCGTGGAAGCCCACCTCGGCGTCGCCGAGTAGTCGCCGGTGATGATCGGGTAGCTCCGACCCTCGTCACCGGCATCCAGACCGGGCACGGTGTCCAGCCGCGGCATGGGAACGAGCTCACCCTGCCCGCCCAGTACGGTGTGGACCCGGTTGGAGGCGTGCGGCACGAACGGCGCCATGATCGTGTTGAGGTCCGAAACGCACTGCACCAACGTGTGCAGCACCGTCGCCAGGCGTTCGCGCTCGTCCGCACCCTTGAGCTTGAAGGGCTCGGTGCGCGAGACGTAGGCGTTGACCTCACCGACAACCCGCATCGCCTCCGCGATGGCCGCCTTCTGGCGGTGCCGCCCCAGCAGGTCGCCGACCCCGGCGAAACCCGCGAGGACGCTCGCCCGGATCTCCTCGTCGATCGGCTCAAGCACGCCCGGCTCCGGGATCTCGCCGAAGTTCTTGGCGACCATCGCCGCGGTGCGCGAGACGAGGTTGCCCCAGCCCGCGACGAGCTCGGAGTTGTTGCGCTGCACGAACTCGCGCCAGGTGAAGTTTGCGTCGGCGTTCTCCGGGCCCGCGGCACAGATGAAGTACCGGATGCCGTCGGGGCCATAGCGGTCCAGGACGTCGCGGACGAGGATCGTGTAGCCCCGTGAGGTGGAGAACTGGCGGCCCTCCATCGTGAGGTACTCGCTGGAGACGACCTCCGTGGGCAGGTTCAGCTCGCCGAAGACGCCCGGCTCACCACCACGGGACCCCTTCCCTGCATACCCGAGGAGCTCCGCCGGCCAGATCTGGGAGTGGAAGGTGATGTTGTCCTTCCCCATGAAGTAGTAGGAGACGGCCTCAGGGTCGTTCCACCACTCTCGCCAGCGCTCGGGCTCCCCCACCCGTCGAGCCCACTCGATCGACCCCGAGAGGTAGCCGACGACCGCGTCGAACCAGACGTAGAGCCGCTTGGTCGGGTTGTCGCGCCAACCGTCGAGCGGCACCGGGATGCCCCAGTCGATGTCGCGCGTCATCGCGCGCGGCCTGATCTCATCGAGGATGTTGCGGCTGAACTTGATGACGTTGGGCCGCCACGTGCCGGAACGCTCGCGCTCCTTAAGCCACTCGCCCAAGGCATCAGCCAGTGCCGGGAGATCGAGGAGGAAGTGCTGGGTCTCCACGAACCGCGGTGTCTCGCCGTTGATCCGGGACCGGGGATCGATGAGGTCGGTGGGGTCGAGCTGGTTGCCACAGTTGTCGCACTGGTCGCCGCGAGCCTCGCCGTAACCGCAGATCGGGCAGGTGCCCTCGATGTAGCGGTCGGGCAGGGTGCGCCCGGTCGAGGGGGAGATCGCGCCCTGGGTGGTCTGCTCGACCATGTAGCCGTTCTTCCACACCTGGGTGAACAGCTCCTGGGCCACGGCGTAGTGGTTCGCCGTGGTGGTGCGCGTGTAGAGGTCGTAGGAGCACCCGAGGTCGGTGAGCTCGGCCGCGATGACGGCGTGGTTGGTGTCGACCAGCTCTCGCGGGCTGACCCCCGCCTGGTCGGCCAGGACGAGGATCGGCGTGCCGTGCTCGTCGGAGCCGCTGACCATGAGCACGTCGTGCCCGGCCATCCGCATGAAGCGGCTGAAGACGTCCGAGGGAACGCCGAAACCGGCGACGTGCCCGAGGTGGCGAGGACCGTTGGCATACGGCCAGGCGACGGCGGAGAGGACCTTCATGGTCCCGATCCTAGGCGTGCGTGGACCGCGTGCCGGAACTCCCACCCGGTCGGTGCTCAGCCCTGCTGGTCCAGGGCCGCGATGATCGCGGGACGCAGGTCAGCGGCTGCGATGACTGCGTCGACCGACCCGACAGCCACCGCGCGGTGGATGTCGTGCACGCGATCGAACTCCGTGGCCACCATGGTCAGCATCTCCGAGCGCACCGCGGTGCGCACCTCGGTGAGCTCCCTCGCCAGCACCGCACGCGCGCCGTCGACGGCATCCGCGAGCCGACCCTGGAGCTCGGTGACCCGAGGGTCCGCCGCCGTGCGCGCGTCCACGTCCCGCGCGAAGACGACTGCCGCCGCTGGGGCGCCGCCGATCACCGAGGCGAAGGACCCTTCGATCGCGAGCACGGTCATCTGCGGGTTGAGCGCCTTGGAGAAGACGACGAATGCCCCGCCGTGATAGCGCGAGATGACGACGAAGACGATCGGGCCGTCGAAGTTGACGATGGCCCGGCCGATCTCCGCGCCATATTCCAGCTGCAGGCTGCGCATGGAGTCCGGCGACCCGTCGAACCCGGAGAGGTTGGCGAGCACGACGAGCGGACGGTTCCCGCTCGCAGCGTTGATCGCCCTCGCCGCCTTCTTCGAGGAGCGGGGGAAGAGCGTGCCCGCGGTATAGGTGTCGGGTCCGTCGGTGGGGGGGAACCCGCGGCGCGGCACCGAGCGGGACTCGATGCCGAGCAGGCAGACGGGGATGCCGCCGAGCCGGGCGTCGAGGACCACGGCCGTCTCCGCGTCGGCCATGCCTGCCCACCGCTCCATCGTCGCGTGGTCCTGGTCGGCCACGGCACGCATGACCGTGCGGATGTCGAAGGCCTTCTTGCGGTCGGGGTTGGTGGCCGAGGAGAAGATGTCGCCGACGCTCGTGTAGTCGCTGCCCTCCAGCGCGTGCGGGTAGGTCGTGACGTCGCGGTCTTGGGGGTCGCTCGAGGGCGCCCGCCGTGGTCCGCTCTCACCAGGTGCGACCCAGGTGTTCTCGTAGTGGGCCAGCAGGATGCCGTAAGCGTCGACCAGGTCCTTGGCCCAATACTGCGCCTGTCCGTTGGGGCCCATGACGCGGTCGTATCCACCGATGCCGAAGTTGTCCTCGGCCGAGACTCCGCCGGAGAAGTCCAGGGACTGCTTGCAGGTGAGCACCATCGCGGAGTCCGGGGTCATGATGAGGATGCCCTTGGTGTGCATGAGCATCGTCGCCTCGGCGTTCCAGTAGGGCTGGGCTCCCACGTTGATGCCCGCCACGACGATGTTGATCTCCCCGCCCTCCTGGGTGAACTCGATGATCCGCTTGAGGGCCTTGGCGACCCAGTCCATGTTCTCGGTGCCGGAGTCCATCGAGATGCGGGCACCGGCAGACAGCGCGAACCACTCGACGGGGAGCCCCAGCTCGGTGGCGAGGTCGAGGGCCGCGATGACCCGTCGGCACTCCTGCTCGGCGACCGCACCCAGAGAGCGCAGCGGGTCACCGCACAGCAGCACCCGGGTGACTCCCTGGGGGTGCAGGTCGGTCATGGTCGTCACGACGCCACAGATGATCCCGGCGGTGTTCTGTCCGTAGGGCCGGTCCACCGGCACGAGGCGCCCGGCGTCGTCCAGGTCGTACTCAACCGCTTCGCCGCCTGATGCCGAGAGCATCGCCACCAGCTCGTAGGGATAGACCAGGCCGCGCCGTCGCGCCCGGACGACCTTCTCCGCGTAGGCGTCCAAGGGCGCCAGCCGCTCGGTGGGCGGCGCCTCGACCGTGAAGGTGACCCCCGAACCCGGCTGGTAGGAGAAGCGGGCGCAGATCGGCACCAGCACGTCGTCGGCGGCGATGGCCCCCTCGATCCGCACCTCCTCGATCCCGGCACCGGCAGTCATCGGGGCGACCTTGTCGCGCAGCGCGGTCAGCTGGTCGAGATCGCCCTCGACCGGTGGCCAGATGTGCAGCCACACGTGGTTCATGTCCAGGCGGGTGCCCCCACCGAGACCGGTGCGCGCCCGGCGCACCGCCTCCAGGCAGTTCGCGAGCGCCTGCTCCACGTGGGGAAGTGCGGTGACGCGGCCCGCCTCGTCCCGGACCACGACGAGCTGGCGCACCTGGGCCAGCGCGACGAGTCGCTGGTCCTGGCTGTTCTCCCGAGCCACTGCGTGCAGGAGCAGCACGTCCTCGGGCGCTTCCAGCCGAGTCAGGTCGAAGTCCCGGAGCCTCCAGAGGTTCAGTCGGCGCCCAACCATCGGGTGCACCCCACGCACGAGGAAGTCCTCCACCACGGAGCCGCCCTCCTGCGGGCGGAAGGTGAAGTAGCCGACCTCCCTGCCCTCACCCGGCACCACACCCACGGCGACCCGTCGCACCCCGGGGACGAACGGCATCCGGGCGAGTCGACCGGCCAGCACGGCGGAGGCCTCCTCGACACCATCCGGCTGGTCGGGCCAGTGCACGTAGAGGTCGACGACTGCCTCACTGCCGGCGGGCCGGCGTGCGAGGAGGTCGGAGAGGAGGTCGGCGAGGGCGCTGCCGGAGTCGAGCTCGTCGATCTCGGCGCACGTGGTCACCAGCTGCGTGGGGCGGTCGTCCAGCACGTATCCGGCTGTGGCGACGGCTCTGCCGTTCCTGGTGCCCTCCCACAGCCCGGTCAGCTCGTATTCGCGGTAGTGGCGCTTCACCAGCACAGCGAGCATCGGCTCGGTCTCGGGCACCCCTGCGCGCAGACGCTCCCCGAGGAACCGGACGATCCGCTCCGGGATCGCGGCGAGGGCGTCAACCCGGCGGCTGCGTTCCTCGCCCTCAGGGAGCTTGTCGATCTCGGAGAGCTCGTCGCCGACCGTGTCCAGGACCAGCGCCCGGTCGGCGTCGACGAGCGGCTGGTCGAACCACCGGAAGCGCACGCTGCGGGCGAGGTCACCCACGAGGGGGAAGCGCAGCTGAGTGACCGTGACGAGCCGGTCGAGCAGCTCGCGCACGACACCGTCCACCGGCGGATCGGGAGCGGGCTCGACGAGCCAGCGCTGCAGGATCGATGACGCCATCGTCGTCTCGGGCGCAGATCGCTGCTGGGAGAGGAACACCCGGAAGACGGCCCCCTCGAGCGACGGGGTCCGCTCGGCATCCGCGACGCCGTAGTGGCGCAGCACCCGCTCGAGCCGGCCGATGAAGTCACCGGGGAGGCCACCACGGTCGGTGTCGAGCGTCTGGAGGTAGGTGTGGAAGTGCTCACGGGGGCTGTGCACCCGGTTCTCGAGGTGTGCCTCCTCGCCGACGGGGCGGTTGCGGCTCAGCTCGGCGAAGTCCGCCAGCACGGACAACAGGTCGAGCTCGTCCTCCAGGGGAGGGCGTCCAGCGGCCGCGAGTTCGTCCCTCGCCGCGAGGTAGTCGGTGAGCGCGCCCGTCTCGTCACGTGGGTCGAGGTCGTAGCCCAGGAGCATGGCGGAGAGGTCAGCCAGGCCGCGGGTGGCACGACGTGCGGCGTCGCCGTCGGTGGGCGCGGCCGGCAGGTCGAGGTCGACGTGGGAGCCCTGCTCCTCCTCGACCTCGGTTCCCTCCTCGGCGGTCGGCTCGAGCCGCAGGAGGGCCGCGCCCGTCTCGACCTGGCTCCCGGTGGCGACGAGAAGCTCCTTCACCCGGGCCGCGAACGGTGCGGGCAGCACCGTCTCCATCTTCATGCTCTCGAGCACGAGCACCGGCGCGCCGGCGGCCACGTCGTCGCCGACGGCGACCGGGGTCGCGACCACCAGGGCAGGCGCGGGCGAGCGGAGCACCCCACCCTCGTCCCGGCTGACCCGGTGGGTCACCCCATCGACCTCGACGAGCTGGACAGGGCCGTGGCTCGCGGTGATGAGTCGGTGGGTGCGCCCGGCGACCCGGATCCTGCTGGCGTAGGCGCCGATCCGATCGAGGTCGGCATCGACGGTGACGGTCTCACCGGTCGGGTCCGCCACCCCAACCCGGAACCTTGACGGCCCGGTGCGGAAAACGGTGACCTTGTATGCCGTGCCGCGCAGCTTGAGGTCGACGGCTCGCCCGATGTCGTGCTGCACCTGGGGGCGGCCGCCCCGGGCCGTCTCCAGCAGCCGGGTTCGCTCGATCGCCTCGGCCTCCTCGTAGGCCTCGATGCCGGCGGTGACCAGGGCGACGCCCGAGTGCTTGCGCGTCACGAGGCGCCCCTCGGCGCGAACCCGGTCGATCCACCCGGTGTCTGCGGAACCGTCGATGACCTCTGGCTGGTCGAGGAGCTCGAGGATGAAGGACTTGTTGGTCGATCCCCCCTCGATGACGACCGTCGTCTCGGCCACGGCACGGCGCAGGCGCCCCAGTGCCTCGTCGCGGTCCCTGCCGTGCGCGATGACCTTCGCGATCATCGAGTCGAAGTCGGCGGGGATCGAGTCTCCCTCTGCCACACCGGTGTCAACCCGGATACCCGGCCCGGCCGGAAGCTCGAGAAGCGCGATGCGACCCGGCGCGGGCGCGAAGTCCCGATCGGGGTCCTCCGCGTTGAGCCGGGCCTCGATCGCATGTCCGGACTCGACCGGTCGCTCCCCCTCGAGCCGTCCACCGTCGGCGACGTGGATCTGCAGGCGCACCAGATCGGTCTGGGTGACGGACTCCGTGATCGGGTGCTCCACCTGGAGTCGGGTGTTGACCTCGAGGAAGGCGAAGAAGCGGTCGACGGGGTGGTAGAGGAACTCCACGGTGCCGGCACCGGCATACCCGACCGCCACGGCGAGCCGCTCGGCCGAGGCCTTCAGCTCTGCCACCTGATCGGCATCCAGCACGGGCGACGAGGACTCCTCGATGACCTTCTGGTTGCGGCGCTGCACGGAGCAGTCGCGTACTCCGATGGCCCAAGCAGTGCCCTGGCCGTCGGCGATGACCTGCACCTCGACGTGGCGCGCTCCCGTCACGAGCTTCTCGAGGAAGACCACGCCGGAGCCGAAGGCTCGCTCGGCCTCGTCCCGGGTTCGCGAGTAGGCGTCGGTCAGGTCTGCGTCCGAGGCGACCATCCGGATGCCGCGACCGCCGCCACCCGCTGTGGCCTTGAGCATCAGGGGGTAGCCGATCCGGTTGGCCGCCTCCGTGGCGTCCTCGAGGGTGTCGACCCCACCCCCGCTCCACGGGGCAACCGGGACCCCGACCTCCTCGGCGAGGATCTTCGAGCCGATCTTGTCACCCAGGCGACGCATCGCGTCCGGGCTGGGGCCGATGAAGGTGACCCCGATGCGAGCGCAGAGCTCGGCGAACGCGGGGTCCTCCGCGACGAACCCCCAGCCGACCCACGCGGCATCCGAGCCGGTCTCCACCAGCGCCCGCTCGAGCACGGCGTGGTCGAGGTAGGGGCGCGACGACGCCGGGCCGATGTCGTGGGCCTCATCGGCCTCGCGCACGAACATCGCCGACCGCTCGCCCTCGGTGTGCAGCGCCACCGTCGTGATCCGCCGCCCTCCGGGCCCGGACATGGCGTTGAGGTCCCGCACGGCATGGATCAGCCGCATGGCGGCCTCTCCACGGTTGACGATGGCGATGCGCGAGATCATGGGCCCGAGACTGCCACCGATCACAGGTGACTCGCGAGTACGAGGACGACACGCTTTCGGGGCGTGGCCCCGACTGCGCCAAGGCTCCAACCCACCTCGAGCAGGCAGTCAGGAGCGCTCGACGATCAGCAGGCCGGTGTGATCGCCGTCACGCTCCCCACCAAGGACGTGGCCGGGGCGACGGACCGACCGGGGCGACTGAGGCCCCGCTGTCCGATGACGGGATCTGGCACGTGCGTGGCACGCGGGCAGGAGGAAAGGCCCCTTGTTCCCACGTTTCCGCAGGTCAAGGGGCCTTTCATGCTGGTGGCGGGTGAAGGATTCGAACCTTCGAAGCTTTCGCGATGGATTTACAGTCCACTCCCATTGGCCGCTCGGGCAACCCGCCGGGCGCATGGAAGGATAGCAAGCCGGAACCGGCACACCGAATCGACCAGGAGGACCCATGGCGGACAGCAGCTTCGACATCGTCAGCAAGTACGACAAGCAGGAGATCGCCAACGCGATCAACACGGCTGCCAAGGAGATCGCCAACCGC
>JBDSVV010000184.1:0-5075 GCA_039927035.1 Ornithinibacter sp.
GAACCTCAAGCGCACTAGAGGTCAAACCGTCATACCCTTCTCTGGTGGACCGACGTGACCAACTGACCATCGGGGAGGTCGCTCAGCGCTCGGGGATCAGCGTGGCGGCCGTGCGGTTCTACGAGGATCGCGGACTGGTCAGGTCGGTGCGCACGGCGGGGAACCAGCGCCGCTTCGAACGGCACACGCTGCGCCGCATCGCGGTCGTGCGTGCGGGCCAACGGTTCGGGCTGTCCCTCAACGACATCGGCGAGGCCCTTGCGGCGCTCCCGGAGGACCGCCCGCCGACGAAACGTGACTGGACGAGGTTGTCCACGCGCTGGCAGGCGCTGCTGACCGCGAGGATCGAAGCCATGGCTCGGGTGCGCGACGAGCTCTCGTCGTGCATCGGCTGCGGTTGCCTGTCGTTGGCCTCGTGCCCGGTCTACAACCCGCAAGACGCCCTCGCGGCCGAGGGACCGGGCCCCCGTCGCTGGCCGTCCGCCGCACGGGAGTGAGCGCCGCCCGGTGAGGGTGAGAATCGGCTCCTGGGCGCCGACGCCCACATCTCCCCGGCTCTGCCAGCAGCCCCGTAGTGCTGAGGTGCCGACGGTGATCGCCTCGGCCTCGGACCGGGAACCCGCCGGCTCCACACCGTGCTCCGGGCCGGAGTCGACACCGCCGAGGTGCGCACGGCCACCGACGATTACGACGACGGCTGCGACCACGGCAGCCGCGCCCATCCAGAACGGCAGGTGCGCCGAGCGCTCGCCGAGGCGGCCGGCGAGCCACGGAGCCACCGCTCCGCCGGAGAACCGGACGAAGCTGTATGCCGCGGACGCCACGCCGCGCTCCACCGGCGAAACCGTCATGACGGTCTCGGTGATGAGGGTGTTGTTGACGCCGAGGAACCCTCCGGAGAGGATCACGCCCACCACGAGCACCGGCTTGCGGTCGGTCCGGATCGCCATGGCCTCAAGGATGAGACCGAAGCCGAGGAGTGCGACGTAGATCCCCTTGAGCGTGCCGATGCGGCGCTGCACCCAGGGGGCGACCAGCACCGAGGTGAACGCGAGGAGCAGGCCCCACCCGAAGAACACGAAGCCGACACCGCGAGCTGAGAGGTCGAGCGGGAGCGGGGTGAAGGCGAGCAGGGTGAAGAAGCCGACGTTGTAGAGCAGGGCGGTGAGGGCGACGGTGCGCAGACCGGGGTGGCGCAGGGCCTTCAACGGGGCGCTCAAGGGGACCGGATCACCCTCGGGCCTGGTGTTCGGCAGGGTCAGCCAAGTGGTGATGATCGCGAGCCCGAGGAGCAGGGTGGGCTTGGGCCCGATCCGGCTGGAGACCCAGCGCGTGATGAGCATCGCGACACCCATGACGGCCGGGTCGGGGCTGCGTGAGACGAGGCCGTCGGACTCCAGGCGCTGGACGAGCGAGGTCATCGAGGGCTGGCTGCAGTCGTCGGCGGCGGCGAGGGCCGTGATCCGAGAGGGCCCCAGGTCGTCGACCAGGGCGAGCACCCGGGCCTGGGCATACGGCATCGCGAGGTCGGCGTGTCGGCTGGCCCACCGCGAGAGGCGGGCGGCGCTGCGGAGCAGGTCGTCGGCCAGGGCGCTTCTCTCGGGCATGGTGGCCGATTTACATAGGAAACCTATGTAAATCAACCTGACGCCGTGTCACATCGCTCCGGCGCACGGTCACGAAGCCTGTCACCCCGGGTGGTTGGCGGGTCAGACCGAGCGCAGGACTGGAAGAATCACCCTCATGCCCGACGCTGCCCCGGACCTGCACGGCTTTGCCCACGTCTACTCCGGCAAGGTCCGCGACCTCTACGCGCCGCTCGACCCGGGCACCGGCGAGCCGCGCTCCGACCGGCTGCTCCTCGTCGCCTCCGATCGCATCTCCGCCTTCGACTTCGTGCTCGCCAGTCCGATCCCCGACAAGGGCGAGGTGCTGACTCGCCTGTCGCTGTGGTGGTTCGAACAGCTGGCCGACCTCGTTCCGCACCACGTCATCTCCACCGACGTGCCGGATGCCGTGCGCGGGCGTGGTGTGCTCGTCGAGCGTCTCGACATGCTCCCGGTCGAGTGCGTCGCGCGCGCCTACCTCACCGGCGGCGGGCTGGGGGAGTACACCGCCACCGGCGCAGTGAGCGGCATCCGACTTCCTGCCGGGCTGGTCGACGGCGACCGGCTCCCCGAGCCGATCTTCACGCCGTCGACGAAGGCGCCGGCGGGGGAGCACGACGAGCCGATCCCGTATGCCGTGGTGGAGGCCGAGATCGGCGCCGACCTCGCTGCGCAGGTGCGCGACCTCACCGTGGCGATCCTCGCTCGGGGCAACGAGGTCGCGAGCGCCCGCGGCATCCTGCTCGCCGACACCAAGGTCGAGTTCGGGCTCCGGGGTGCGGAGGTGGTGCTCGCCGACGAGGTGCTCACTCCCGACTCCTCGCGCTTCTGGCCCGCGGACCAGTGGGAGCCCGGCCACCCGCAGCTGAGCTTCGACAAGCAATACGTGCGGGACTGGCTCACCTCGCCTGCCTCGGGATGGAGCAAGGCCTCGGGTGCGGCTCCCCCCGCGCTGCCGGAGGACGTCGTGGCGCAGACCCGGGCGAAGTACGTCGAGGCCTACGAGCGACTGACCGGCGAGACCTTCTGACGCCGACCCCCGGTGGTCGGCGCCAGGGCTGCCGGCGTCAGAAGCTGCCCGGAGAAGGACGGTGATGCCTGCGGGCCGTCGAGCTTGTCAAAGAGCCTTGGGGTCCACACCCCGTCCGGGCACCTGCAGCTGATGTGGATGCGGCGTTCACCGGCCGCGCGCAGGTCAGCCAGGTCGAGGTGCTGAGACCGACCACGGCGTGCTTCGGGGGTCCACGCCTCGATCAGGGACGCCCCCGTCACGCCGGGCCACCCACCGGGAGGCGCGCGAGGACGTCGTCGTCCAGGCAGGCGGTGAGGCCGAGACAATGACCCCAGAGCGCGACGGGGGAGACCCTGCTCCCGGGTGGCAGCCCCTCCACGTCGCCCGGGTCGTGACGGGCGACCTCGAGCACGCTCCTGCGGTCCCGGCGGTCGACGTCCGGCCACGGCTGGGCGCAGGCCCGGGCTCGGGCCACGAGCGCCAGCAGTCCGTGACCGTGCAGTGCCGCGGCCCCGTCGACGGCGGCCGGGCTCAGCGCGGCGAGGTCCCCCAGCGTCACCATGCCCAGGCCGGAGAGGCGCTCTGCCCACGCCGGGCCGACCCCGCGGATCGCTGTGACCGGGAGTGAGGAGAGCGCGGCCGGGACGCTCGTGGTGGGGGAGCCGCCCACGGCTGCAGCCCAACCGGGGACGTGGCGGAGGTGGAACTCGGCCTCCCACCGGGCCTCGTCGAGGGACCCGGGCTCACGGCCGCCCGGTTCGCGCGTGCCCACCCTGCCCACGACCCGTTCGAGCACGAACTGCCCGGAGGCGTCGGTGGCCATCAGCGCAGTTGCGACACCCGCCTCGGCTTCACGGGCCACGAGGCCGGCAAGCTCGGCCGGTCCCACCGCTCAGCCCTCCGTCCGGAACCGGATCTCGATCTCCCCGAACACGTCTGCGCGCTCGTCCGGCTGACCGGAAGTGGTGGTCGTCGTCGGTGGTCGCACCAGGAGCCGGAGGTCGCGGATGCCGTCGAGCACCTCGGGTCGAAACGTCAGCAACCGGGCATTCTCGATCTGGCGCAACCTCGTGCTGCCGAGGTCGGCCAGCGTGGTCCTCGCGACCGCCGGCGACAGCCCGGTCGAGGGGCGTGCGACGGCGATGCCGGATGCCGGGCCGCTGGCGCTGCTCGTCGTGCTGGCGGGCGGTGCGCCCGAGGAGGCGACGCGGGTGGTGGTGAAGGCGAGCTTGGCCCGCAGTGTGCCCCCCTCGACGAGCACGCGAGGCACCCCGCGGCGAGCCACTTCCTGCACCGACTCCAGGTAGCGCGCGGCGAGGAAGAGTGCCACGGCATTGCGGATCCTCGTCACGTCGGCGGCGACCAGACCATCAGCGCGCTCCTTGAGCTCGATGGCGAGCTCCTTCAGGGCGTCCTGATCGGGAGTCGGGCCCCCGGTGCGGATGCTCGTGCCGCCGTCGCCGTCCGGGAAGAGGTCGGCGACGGCGGCATCGACCATGCCCGCCGTGATGCTGGTGGCTGCGACCTCAGCGGTGGTGAGGCCGGCAGCCGACTCCAGCGCACGGAGCCGTTCCTCCTGGCTCGTGTGCGACGCGACGATCGAGTCGAGCGTCTCCACGAGCAGAGTTGCGACGAACTCGGCAAAGCCGACGTCAGTCACGGTGTTGTCGGGCATCGCAGGCCCCACCTTCCGATGTCAGGGGTCGACGCGGTCTACTGCTGGTTCAGCGGCTGGTAGTCCGTCTTGAAGTTGATCTTGACGCTTCCGGTGATCGTGACGTCGACCCCGGAGTTCGAGCCTTGGGCCGTGTTGGAGGTGCTCACGTTGACCGAGGTGTAGGCGGTCGACGCGGAGGCTTTCACCCAGGCCGAGAGGATGCCACCGGTCGCGGCGCGCGCCCGGAAGGTGAAGTCGCTGCGGGAGAACTTGCTCGAGTTGCTCGAGAAGTAGTCCGACCCGTAGCTGTGGAAGTTGAGCCCGGTCTCGATGGTGCCGTCGTTGACGACCAGCCGCAGCATGCCGAGCTTGACCATCTCCTTCAGGAGGGTGTACTTGTTCGCGGCGATCCGGATCGCGGCCGCCGTCTGGATGTCATCGACCTTGGCGGGCGTCAGCGCGCCTGCCGAAGCGACCTTGTTGTCGCCCGTGACGCCGCCGTCCTTGACCTCGAGCGCGTCGTTGAGCTTCGTGACGTCCGCTGCGGTCAGCGTGGCACCGGTCTCGACGACCTTGCTCGGCGCGGCGTCCGCGTTCACCGGCGGAGCGGCTGCCGACAGCAGCTGCATGATGTCGGCGGGGCCGATGTCGTCCTTGGTGTCGTTGATGTAGGTCGTGAGCGACTTGGTCGTCGCCTGGAGCAGCTCGATGAAGGCCTGCTGCTGCCGGATGTCGGCCGCGACCAGTGAGTCGAAGACGTCGCTCACGAGCTTGGTCGTGAACTCGACGAAACCGATCT
>JBDSVV010000185.1:0-3555 GCA_039927035.1 Ornithinibacter sp.
TCGGGGGTCGGTCGACTCCGGGGCCTCGCCCTCGAGCCCGAGGAGCACCGCCTTGACGGAGCCGTGTCCGTGACCGGTCGCGCCCAAGGAGCCGAACAGCTGGGCGCGGACCCGCCCCACGCGCGCCAGCACCCCGCTCTCGGCGAGGCCAGCAGCGAAGGTGTGCGCCGCCCGCATCGGACCGACGGTGTGGGAGCTGGAGGGCCCGATGCCCACGGAGAAGAGGTCGAACGCGCTGATGGCCATCGCCGTCAGTGTGTCAGGTTCGGGGGCGCCGTGGCGACCTCTCGCCGGTTCTGTCCTCGCTCACCGATACCGTCGTGGCTGTGAGCAGCCAGCCGACCCAGGACTCGTTCCCCGGGATGCCCACGCCGCTGTATGCCGCGAGCCCGAGCAAGCTGCTGGCCTTCTTGGACTGCCCCCGTCGCTACCGCTTCCAGTACCTCGACCGGCCGTCCCCCGAGAAGCGCCGCCAGCGGGCCCACACGTCGGTGGGCACCGCCGTGCACAACGCCTTGCGCGACTACTGGGACCTGCGGGAGCGCACCCCCTCCCTCGGCGCGAGCCTGGTCGACAAGGCGTGGATCGACGTCGGGTTTCGTGATGGTGAGCAGTCCCGTCACTGGCGGGACCGGATGCGTGGCGCGGTCACGGCATACCTCGAGGGTGTCGACCCCGACAGCCAGCCGTTGGGCATCGAGCGCACCGTGTCCTTCGTCAGTGAGGACCTGCGACTCACCGGGCGCATCGACCGCCTCGACGACCGCGGCGGCGAGCTCGTCGTCGTCGACTACAAGACCTCGCGGGTGCCCTCGAGCGATGACGACGCCCGGACCTCCCTGCCGATGGCGCTGTATGCCGCTGCGGTGTGGAAGATGTTCCGTCGCCGCACGTTGCGGGTCGAGCTCCACCACGTGCCCACCGGGCAGATCGGGGCACACGAGCACACCCCCGAGTCGCTCTCGCGCAAGGTCGAGCAGGCCCGCTCCATCGCGCGTGATGCGCGGCGCGCGGGTGTCGACTTCGCCGAGCACGGCAGCGAGTCGGCGATGTTCCCGCCGGTCACCGGGCCCTTGTGCTCCTGGTGCGACTTCAGGACCCACTGCCCGGAAGGTCAACGAACCGGCCCGGAGAAGTCGGACTGGGCGGCACTCGAGGGGGAGTCCGCCGCTCCGGGTGCGGCCACGCTCGGGCGTGGGGAGCTGCGCTGATGGATCAGCGCCTCTCCTTCGTCACTCTTGCCGTGCGAGACCTCGACCGCTCGCGGGTGTTCTACGTGGACGGTCTCGGGTGGACCCCAGAGCTCGACGTGCCGGGTGAGGTGGTGATGTTCACCGCAGGAGACCGGCTCGTGCTCGCGCTGTGGGACCGCGGGGCCTTCGAGGCGGAGGTCGGCTCGCCGGCCCTGGGCGGTGAGGGCGTCCCGCCCATGACGCTCTCGCACAACGTGCCGCACCCCCGCGACGTCGACGCGGTGATCGAGCTCGCGCGGGAAGCAGGAGCAGAGGTGGGCGAGGCGAGGTCTCGCGACTGGGGTGGTTACACCGCCTACTTCGCCGACCCCGACGGGTTCAGGTGGGAAGTCGCCTGGAACCCGGGCCCCATCGGGCTCCGGGTCGTCCCGGACACCGACGTCGACCCGACCCCGTGACCGGGCGGCCGGATCTTCTCACCGCGAGGCTCCGGCTGCGCCAGTGGGAGGAGTCGGACCGTGAGCCGTTCGCCGCACTGAACGCGGACCCCGAGGTGATGCGTTACCTCCCCACGCGCCTGACCCGGGCCCAGTCCGACGGCCTGGTCGACCGGCTGGCGGCGGGGATCACCGAGCGCGGTTGGGGCCTGTGGTGCGTAGTGCGGCTCGACACGGGCGAACCCATCGGTTTCACTGGGCTGTCGGTGCCTCGGTTCGATGGCGCGTTCACCCCGTGCGTCGAGGTGGGGTGGCGACTCGCTCGTGTCTCCTGGGGACAGGGATTCGCCACGGAGGCGGCCCGGGCCGCGCTCGACGTGGCTTCGGTGAGATCGGCCTCGAGGAGGTCGTGTCCGTCACGACCGAGGGCAACCGTCGGTCGAGGGCCGTCATGGCTCGCCTGGGGATGGTGCATGACGCGTCGGACGACTTCGACCACCCGTCGATCGCCGCCGGTGAGCCGCTGAGGCGGCACGTGCTCTACCGGCTGGCGCGGCCATCGGGCGGCGCCTGAAGGAGCGCGAGGGGGAGGGGCGTCGCTCAGCCGGCGCGGCGGGGGCGGTAGGACGCGAGGTTGTCCATCAGGATGTCGCGCACCTGGGCGGCCTCGCGGGACTCGTCGTCACCGACCGCGGCGAGCAGGTCGTCGATGTCGCGCGGGGTGCGGTAGTGCGAGAGGTCGGCCTCGAGCTTGCGGGTGGCGGCGCGAGCCTCGCGACGCTCGCGAAGCTCGTCCTTGACGGTGGACCACAGGTGCGATGTGTTCATGAGTCCATGCTCGCTCGTCCAGACCGTTGCGTCTAATGCAATCCGTACAACTGTCGATTGCCATATGATCATGAGTATGGACACCGATGCGCTGCGCTGGTTTCAGCTCGTCGCCGACGGCTACACGGTGACCGAGGTCAGCGACGTGTTCGGGGTCAGCCAGTCGGGGGTGTCGCGGGCCTTGACCCGACTGGAGCGCGACGTCGGCACGCCCCTGCTTCGGCGTTCCGGGCGGGTGCTGAGGATGACGCTGGCCGGTGCCGCGTTCAAGCGCCACGTGGACAACGTGGTGAACCACCTCGATGACGGTCTTGCAGCCGTCACTGAACTGGTCGATCCGGACAGCGGCACCATCAGCCTCGCGTTTCCCCTCAGTCTCGGGTCGTGGCTGGTGCCCTCGCTGGTCCAGGGGTTCGCGCGTGAGCACCCCCGGGCCCGGGTCGTGCTGTCCAGGACCTCCGTGGGTGAGGGAGGTCAGATCTCCCAGCACCTGGCCAGTCGTCGCGCCGACCTCGAGCTCACGGCCCACCGGGTACTGAGCCCGGGATACGCGTGGCAGAAGGTGCTTCTCGAGCCGCTCGTGCTCGCCGTTCCGCCCCACCACCACCTCGCGTCACGCCCCGACATCTCCCTCGCGGAAGTGTCGGGTGAGCCGTTCATCCTCAGGCGGGCACCATCGACGATGCGCGGCCAGACCATCGACCTCTGCGCGGGCGCGGGATTCGAGCCCGAGATCGCCTTCGAGGCCGACGACCTCCCGACGGTGCGGGGTCTGGTCGCCGCCGGCCTGGGTGTCGCAGTGGTCCCCGCCCAGGGACTGCCGCTTCCCACGACCTTCGCGCGCACCCGTCTCCTGCCGCTCACCGACGCCGGAGCCCACCGCGAGGTGGGGCTGGCCTGGGCCTCAGAGCGACCCCTGCTGCCGTCTGCCGTCGAGTTCCGCCGGTTCGTGCTGGCCGGCGGTTCCCACCTGCTGGACGGGTGAGACAATCGGGCGCCCGACCCGAGCACCCTCTGAAAGGCACTCCCTCGATGGCGCCCAAGCGCAAGGCCACGATCATCGCCCTCGCGAACCAGAAGGGCGGGGTCGCCAAGAC
>JBDSVV010000186.1:0-7852 GCA_039927035.1 Ornithinibacter sp.
CACCTGACCAGACGGCGGTGTTGAGCGCTGCGAACTTGTTGTCGCCGGCGGGGATCACCGACGTGAAGTACTCGCGGAAGAGGTCCTCGTACTCACGAAGCCCGGTGTCGGTGTCGACGAAGATGACACCCTTCTCCTCGAGGTCCTCGCGGATCTGGTGGTAGACGACCTCGGACTCGTACTGCGCGGCGACTCCCGCGACGAGGCGCTGCTTCTCCGCCTCCGGGATGCCGAGGCGGTCGTAGGTGTTCTTGATGTCCTCGGGCAGGTCCTCCCAGCTGGTGGCCTGCTTCTCGGTCGACTTCACGAAGTACTTGATGTTCTGGAAGTCGATGCCGGTGAGGTCCGAGCCCCAGTTGGGCATCGGCTTCTTGTCGAACAGCCGCAGCGACTTCAGCCTCAGGTCGAGCATCCACTGCGGCTCGCTCTTGCGGTCGGAGATGTCCTTGACGACCTCGGTGGACAGCCCGCGACGTGCGGTCTCGCCAGCGACGTCGCTGTCGGCCCAGCCGAACGCATAGTGTCCGAGGTCCTTCAGACCAGGGTTGAGCTCTTCGATGGAGCTGGTCATCGCGTTCGCCTTTCGAGCGTCGGGGTGGGGACGAAGGTGGTACAGACGTGGTCGCCGTGCGCCAGGGTGGCGAGGCGCTGGACGTGGACACCGAGGAGGCGTGAGAACGCCTCGGTCTCGGCATCGCAGAACTGGGGGAACTCGGCGGCGACGTGCTGCACCGGGCAGTGGCCCTGGCACAACTGGATGCCGGTCAGGGCACCGGACCCGTCGGCGGCGTCGACCGTGCGGGCCGAGGCTGCGTAGCCGTCGATGTTGAGGGCCTCGACGAGGGCAGTGGCCCGGGCGACAGGATCGTCTCCGGCTGCAGCCACTTGGTCGGCGCACCGCTCCTCGAGGTGGGCCGCTCGCTGCTCGGCAAACGCCAGGACAGCCTCGTCCCCAGCAGCGGCCCGGAGGAAGCGCACCGCGTCGCCCGCGAGGTGGTCGTAGTCCGAGACGAGGGAACGGTGGCCCTTGTCGCTGAGCACCCAGGCGCGAGCGGGCCGCCCGCGGCGCCTCGGCCCCGTGGCCTCGCGGGACTCGACCAGCCCCTCGGCCTCCAGCACGTCGACGTGGCGCCGCACCGCGGTCTCGGTCAACCCGAGCCGCTCGACCAGTCCGGCGATGCCGACCGGCCCCTCCTGGCTGACGACGCGCATCACCCGGTCGCGGGTGGGCGACTCCAGGGTGCTGCCATCAGTAATAACCACACACCTATGTTAGGTAATTGCCGCGAGTGTGTCCAAGGAAGGGTGTCCTAACTCTCGACGAGCTCGTCCTCGTCGTCGATGGGGAGGAACACAGAGCGGAGCCGGTGACGCGGTGGGGCCACCGAGTCGGACCCGAAAAGGCGCAGGCGCAAGGGTGCGCTGAGGACGCCCAGGGGCGCGGTGAGCACGAAGCCGTAAGCCACGACCACCCCGGTCAACCCGGGTGCGAGCACCAGCCCCAAAAGGATCGCGACGCCGATCGCCACTGTCGTCGCCCGCGCTGCGCTCGATCTCGGCGACAGGAGGGATCGGAAGGAGCGGAAACGCACCGTCATCACCATGAGCAGCGCCGGGATCACGCTCACCAGCAGCGGGAACCACGCACTCCAGGGGCCGGTGCCGGGCCCGAAGGAGGGCGAGTCCAGGGCGAAGATCGTCGCCATCACGACCGCCGCGGCACCGGGTGACGGCAGCCCGATGAAGTAGCGCTTGTCATCGAGCGGGTCGATGGTGACGTTGAAGCGAGCCAGTCGGAAGGCCGCACAGGCAAGCCAGAAGAACGCCACGAGCCAGGCCAGCAGCGGCCACTCGTCCAGTGCCCAGGTGTGGACCAGCACCGCGGGAGCCAGCCCGAAGGAGATGAGGTCGGCGAGGGAGTCCAGCTGCAGCCCGAAGGGCGAGGTGGCGCCCACCAGCCGGGCGACGAACCCGTCGGCGATGTCCATGACGATCGAGAACGCGATGAGGATCGCGGCCAGGGTGAACTCCTGGCGGAATGCCAGGAGCACGGAGGAGAAGCCGCTCACCATGTTGAGCGTGGTGAAGATGCTCGGCGCCATCAGGCGCAGCCGCTCCCGCTTCGGCAGCTGGCGCAGCGACACGACCTCCGCGCCCGTCGGCGACACCAGCCGCCATCGGTCCAGGATGCGGCGCCTGCCGCCGTCGTCGTCGGCGCTCACCCGGTGATCCCTGCAGCCCCGCGCCAGCGGGCGATGACCGTCTCTCCGGCGACGACGCGCTCGCCCCGGGTGACCAGGAGGTCGCAGGCCGGGGGGACGAAGACGTCCATCCGCGAGCCGAACTTCATCAGGCCGATGCGGGCACCGGTCGCGACGTCGTCGCCCGCGGAGATGCGGGTCACGACCCGACGCGCCATCAGCCCGACGATCTGGCGGTAGTGCACCCGGCGCACCTCGCCAGCGACCTCCCGCTCCACGGTGATGTCACTGCGCTCGTTCAGGTGCGCACTCTCGTGCTTGTAGGCCGCGAGCCACGTGCCGGGCCGCTCGACCACCTCGGTGACCCGTCCGCCGTAAGGGGCCCGGTTGATGTGCACGTCGAACGCCGACAGGAAGATGCTCACCTGCTGCCACTCCCCCTGCGGTGCCACGCCGTCCTGGCCGGGCCCGGCATACATGACCTTGCCGTCGGCCGGGGAGAGCACGTCGTCCACCGGGGCTGGCGCCGAGTCGGGGGTGCGGTCCGGGTCGCGGAAGAAGGCAGCCACCGCCAGCGGGAGCACGGCGAGGGCCGCGGCGGTGCGGGGCTTCCGGGCGAGAAGGGCCAGGGCAGCGGGCACTGCCGCGACGGCGGTGGCGGGTAGGGCGTCCCTGTCGATGCGCAACATGGGCGTCAGCCTAGGATGTCTGGCCATGGCTGGTGCAGTTGTGGTGCGCGGACTGCGCAAGTCCTACGGGCAGACCCGGGCGCTCGAGGATGCGACCTGGGCTGCGGATGCCGGTGCGGTCACCGCTGTCCTCGGTCCCAACGGGGCGGGGAAGACCACGAGCATCGAGTGCCTCGTCGGTCTCCAGCGTGCGGACTCAGGGGTTGCGCAGGTGCTGGGGAGCGACCCCTGGCACGCGTCCCCTGACCACCGGGCCAGGGTCGGGGTGATGCTGCAGGACGGTGGGCTGCCGACCACCGTGCGGCCCGGCCCGCTGCTCACCCACCTCGCGTCCCTGTATGCCGCACCGCGGGAGGTCTCCGAGCTCACCGCGCGCCTGGGGATCGAGCAGTTCGCCCGCACCACGGTCCGGCGCATGTCGGGAGGCCAACGCCAACGAGTCGCTCTGGCAGCCGCCCTCGTCGGCGCGCCCGACGTGCTCTTCCTCGACGAGCCCACCGCCGGGCTCGACCCGCACGCGCGGCTGGACGTGTGGTCCCTCATCCGGTCCGAGGCCGACCGGGGTGCTGCGGTCGTGCTCACCACGCACTCCTTCGAGGAGGCCGAGCGGTTGGCCGACCGTATCGTCATCATGGCCTCCGGCCGGGTCGTGGCCGACGGGTCCGCGGACGAGGTGCGCGGTGGGCGTAGCCTCGAGGACGTCTACTTCGCCCTGACGAGCGACGGCTCCCGATGAGCGGGGCGTCGCGGACCGGCACCCGCGTCCTGTCGCAGGCCGTCTTCGAGACACGCACCCTCCTCTCCAACGGCGAGCAGCTGCTCGTCTCGGTGGTCCTCCCCGCGCTGGCCCTCGTCGGCCTCACGCTCTCCTCGGTGCCGGACCTCGGTCCCGGCCGCAGGGTCGACCTGGCCGTCGCGGGCACGCTCGCCCTGGCCGTGCTGTCGACGGCCTTCACCGGACAGGCGATCAGCACCGGCTTCGACCGCCGCGCAGGGGTGCTCCGCCTGTTCGGGGTCACGCCCCTCGGGCGCGGCGGCCTGCTCGCCGGCAAGGCGATCGCCGTGCTGGTCATCATCGGCGGGCAGGTGCTCGTCCTCGGTGGGCTGGGAGTCGCGCTGGGGTGGCGGCCCGACCTCGCGGGCATCGCGCCGATGGTGGTGACCCTGCTGCTCGGTGCCCTCGCCTTCGTGGCGCTGGCGCTGCTGCTCGCGGGAACGGTCCGGGCGGAGGCGGTCCTCGCGATCGCCAACCTCGTGTGGGTCCTGTTGCTGGGGTTGGGCACCCTGCTCCCGACCGAGAGGCTCCCCGGACCCCTGTCCACGCTCGCCGCGAGCCTGCCCGCCGGAGCCCTCGGCAACGCCACCCGATCCGCCGTCGACGGCGGTTGGCCGTGGGCACAGTGGGGGGTACTGACCATCTGGGGGCTGGTCGCCGGCGCCGCCGCCTCCCGATTCTTCCGCTGGGGCGACTGACCGACGTCGAAGGTCACGGTCTCGCGCCGTAGCCTTGTGGCGTGACGAGCACCGACACCAGCCTCACCGCGACCCCGACGAAGGTCTCCCCCGCCGCGCGATGGCTTTCGCCCGTCCTGCTGGCCAACCTCATCGCCCAGGTCGGCATCATCGTCACCGGCGGGCTCGTCCGGGTCACCGGGAGCGGCCTCGGGTGCCCCACCTGGCCGCAGTGTGTCGAGGGCTCGATCACCCCGACGGTGGAGCAGGCGCAGGGCTTCCACAAGTACATCGAGTTCGGCAACCGCAGCCTGACCGGTGTGCTCGCCGTGCTGGCCATCGCGACCGTGCTCGCGGTGTGGCGCTGGGCGCCGCGGAGCGCCATGAAGGTCGCGTCCCTCGTCGTGCTGGGCGGCGTGGTGTTCCAGGCCCTCCTCGGTGGGATGACGGTGCTGCTCGGCCTGAACCCGGCCACCGTCGCAGCCCACTTCCTCGTCTCGGCCATGCTCGTCACCGCGGCGTCCTACCTGTGGTTCACGCGCCACGAGGGCGCAGGCCTGCCCAAGCCCCTCGTCCCCCCGTTGGTCAGCCGGCTGGCTGCAGGCACCGCCGCAGTCGGCGGGGTCGTCCTCCTCCTCGGCACGATCGTGACCGGATCCGGCCCGCATTCCGGGGATGCGCAGGAGCCGGCCCGTTTCGGCTTCGACGCCCGCACCATCTCGTGGCTTCACGCCGACGTGGTGATGTTGTTCATCGGGCTCGTGGTGGCGACCTGGCTGGCCGCCCGCCTCGCGTCCGTCGATGGCGACCCCCGACCGGGGCGCGCCTGGCTCGTCGTGCTCGGGGTCACGCTCGCGCAGGGTCTGATCGGCTACGTCCAGTACTTCACCGGTCTTCCGGAGGCCCTCGTCGTGGCACACATGCTCGGGGCCAGTCTCCTCGTCGTCGCCCTCACCCACGGCATCCTCGGCCTTCGCGGTCGCTCGGACCTCTTCGACGCCGCCGACTAGACCGGCTGGCGGCGGCGCCCGGGCCGGGCGTCAGGGGACGGCCCCGTCACCGGCCGCTCAGCCGATGGCGGCGTGCAGGAGCGGGTCGACCGCGACCGCGAGGAAGAGCACCGTGACATAGGTGATCGAGTAGTGGAACAGGCGCATCGGCTTCAGCGCCGGTCCGCTCAGCCCCGTGCGGGCCGCTCGCAGGAGCCGGTGGGCCTCGAGAAGGAACACCGCCCCCGAGACCAGTGCCGTCACGGCATACAACCAACCCATTGCGGCCACCGGCACCAGGACGAGCGAGATCACCACCATGACCCAGGAGTAGGCCACGATGTGGCGGCCCACAGCCACGGGACCCTTCTCCACCGGCAGCATCGGCACCGCGGCGTTGGAGTACTCCTCGCGGAAGGCCATCGACAGCGGCCAGTAGTGCGGGGGGGTCCAGAAGAAGATCACGAGGAACAAGACGACTGCCGGCCACGCCACCGTGCCGGTGACCGCGGACCATCCGATGAGGGTCGGCATGCACCCTGCGATGCCACCCCACACGATGTTCTGCGACGTGCGGCGCTTGAGGATCATGGTGTAGCCCACCGCGTAGAGCGCGATGGCCACCAGGGAGAGCGCCGCCGAGACCAGGTTGACCACGAGGGCGAACCACACGGTCGAGACCACCGTCAGCGTCCAGGCCAGCGTCAGCCCGGCCCGGGGTGAGATCTCGCCGGTCACCATCGGGCGGTTGCTCGTGCGGTGCATGAGCTCGTCGATGTCACGGTCGTAGACGGAGTTGAACGTGTTGGCGCCCCCGGCGCTGAGGATGCCACCGACCAGGGTCACGACGACGAGCCAGAGCGAGGGCACCCCGCCCTGGGCGAGGAACATGACCGGGACCGTGGTGACGAGCAGCAACTCGATGATCCGCGGCTTGGTCAGCGCGACATAGGCGGCGACCCTGTTCCGGGTGCCGTGAGCCGCAGCGCTGGCCGCTGCGGTCGTGACCGGGGTGGTTGCCACGTCGTCCTTCTTGGTAGGCCTTTGGGGTGGCTCAGATTCTACCCGGGACGGCGAGTGCCCCCCCAACCGGTGGGGTACCTGCAGCACTAGGGTGGACGGGAGTTCGCCCCTGTGCAGGACCCCCACGAGAGAGGCTTCAGGTGAGCACCACCACGACCACACGTCAGAAGAAGGCCACCACCGAGCGGTCCAAGGACCTCGCGCGGCCGATCGCGCGCAAGGCCGGCTGGAACGACCTGGACGTCCGGGCTGTCGACACGGCGCGGCTCCTGGCGGCCGACGCGGTCCAGCGGGTCGGCAACGGCCACCCCGGCACCGCCATGAGCTTGGCACCGGCGGCCTACCTGCTCTACCAGAACGTGATGACCCACGATCCCTCCGACCCCGCCTGGCTGGGCCGTGACCGGTTCGTGCTCTCCTGCGGGCACTCCTCGCTCACGCAGTACGTCCAGCTCTACCTCTCCGGCTACGGGCTGGAGCTCAAGGACCTCAAGGCGCTGTGCACGTGGGGGTCGCTGACCCCGGGCCACCCAGAGGTGCACCATACGACGGGTGTCGAGATCACGACCGGGCCGTTGGGCTCCGGACTGGCCTCCGCCGTCGGCATGGCCATGGCGCAGCGCCGACAGCGCGGCCTGCTGGACCCCGACGCCAAGCCGGGCGAGAGCGTCTTCGACCACCACATCTGGGTCGTCGCCTCCGATGGAGACATGATGGAAGGCGTTGCATCCGAGGCCTCCTCGCTCGCTGGTCACCAGGAGCTGGGCAACCTCACGGTCGTCTACGACGCCAACCAGATCTCGATCGAGGACGACACCGACATCTCGTTCAGCGAGGACGTCGCAAAGCGTTACGAGGCCTACGGCTGGGACGTTGTCGACGTCGACTGGCGCAAGGTCCCCGACCCGGCTGGCACAGAGGCCTACACCGAGGACGTCGACGCCCTGTTCACCGCCCTGCAGAAGAGCAAGCGGTCGCGCACCCGCCCGACCCTCGTGCGGCTGCAAACGGTCATTGCCTGGCCTGCGCCGAGCGCCCGCGGCACGGGCGAGTCGCACGGGTCGGCACTGGGCGCCGACGAGGTCGCCGCGACCAAGCAGCTCCTGGGCTTCGACCCGAAGAAGTCCTTCGAGGTCGACAAGGCGGTGCTGGCTCGCGCGCGTCAGGTCCGCACGCGCGGCAAGGCAGCCCACAAGGAGTGGGACAAGCGGTATGCCGCGTGGCGCAAGGCCCAGCCGGAGCGGGCCCCGCTGCTCGACCGTCTGGTCGAGGCTCGCCTGCCGGATGGCTTCGAGCAGGCGTTGCCGATCTTCGACACCGACACCGAGAAGGGCCTCGCCACCAGGGCCGCCTCCGGCAAGGTGCTCGGCGCTCTGGCCGCGACCCTGCCCGAGCTGTGGGGCGGGTCCGCCGACCTCGCGGGGTCCAACAACACCACCATGGCGGGCGAGCCGTCGTTCATCCCCTAGAGCAAGCAGACCGACGCCTGGAAGGGCGG
>JBDSVV010000187.1:0-5115 GCA_039927035.1 Ornithinibacter sp.
CGCAGGATCACGGTGTCGCCGGGGCGTACGTCCTTGCGCCTGACCTCATGGAAGTTGTGCAGCGTGGCCATCTCGACCGTCGACCCAGCGACCTTGGTGGGCTCCATCCGCCCGAACGGAGTAACGCGCCCCGTGCGCCCGGTGTTGACCTCGATGGCGAGCAGCTTGGCGTTGACCTCCTCGGGCGGGTACTTGAAGGCGATCGCCCACCGTGGAGCCCGGCTCGTCGAGCCCAGGCGCCGCTGAAGGGCGACGTCGTCGACCTTCACGACGACACCGTCGATCTCGTGCTCGACGTCGTGACGGTGCTCGCCGTAGTGCTCCACGAACTCTTGGACCCGCTCGAGCCCGCGGACCACCGACGCCCGGTCGCTGATCGGAAGGCCCCAGGACGCGAGGGCGGCGTAGGCCTCGGACTGTGCCTTGGGCTGGAATCCCTGCCGGGCCCCGATGCCGTGGCAGACCATGCCGAGCGCGCGGGTCGCGGTGACCTTGGGGTCTTTCTGACGCAACGACCCCGCGGCCGCGTTGCGCGGATTGGCGAACATCGGCCTGCCGGCCTCCACCATCGCTTCGTTGAGCCGCTCGAACGCCTCGACCGGCAAGAACACCTCCCCGCGGACCTCGACCAGGCTCGGGGCCGGAAACTCATCGCTCGTCTTGAGCCGGTGTGGAATCGAGTCGATGGTCTTCACGTTGGGCGTGACATCCTCGCCGGTGCGACCGTCTCCGCGCGTGAGCGCACGCACCAGACGACCGTTCTCGTAGAGCAGGTTGATCGCGAGGCCGTCGACCTTGAGCTCGCAGAGGTAGGCCGGGTCGGCGACCCCGTCGCGGACCAGCCTCGCTGCCCACGACTCCAGCTCCTCGAAGGAGAAGGCGTTGTCAAGGCTCTCCATCCGCTCGAGGTGGTCGATCGCGGTGAACTCTGTGGACACAGCGCCACCGACCTGCTGCGTCGGCGAGTCAGGGGTGCGCAGGTCAGGAACCTGTTCCTCGAGCGCCTGAAGGCGATTCATCAGCCGGTCGAACTCGGCGTCCGACAGCATCGGGTCGTCTTGGACGTAGTAGCGCCAGCGCGCGTCCTGGACCGACTCGGCCAAGACACGGTGCTCCTGCCGCAGGGCGGCGACGGGGTCCTTCACGGAGGTGTCGTCAGTCTGCGGTTCCGTCACGGGGTCCATCCTGCCGTGCGGCACCGACAGGCTGGAGCCGCGGTTAGCGGGAGGCGAACGTAAGTCCCTCGGTGAGCCCGCTCCAGACATGCGAATGTGCCTGAAGTGAGAGATGGTCACCCGTCCAGCCTCCTCAGCGACATTCGCATGTTTGGCCCCCCTCCCGGCAGACCACCTCTACCGCAGACAAGCCAGTCCCATCCGGTTCGGGCTCGGCGACGAACACAGAGAGGACACGATTGGAGTGCCGCATGCCCCTCCCCCGCCTGACCCGCACCGACCCCGACCTCCCTACTCGCGGGATCGTGCTGATGTTGCACGGTGGCGCGAAGACCGGTAAGCGTCCCGTGGGTTCCAGGAGTGCGTCGCTTCGGCGTACGACGGCCATGCGCGATGCGCTCGCACCTCACGTCGTCGACGCGGGTGTGTCCCTGTGGCTCCTGCGATTCACTGTGCGCGGCTGGAACGCGGACGAGGGACCAGAGCCCTCACCGGTGCCGGATGCCCGTTGGGCGCTGGACCAGGCTGCGGCGAGCCACCCCGGGACCCCGGTGGTGCTGCTCGGGCACTCAATGGGTGCGAGGACCGCCATCCATGTGGCCGACCACCCCAGCATCGTCGGCGTCGTCGGTCTGGCCCCCTGGTTGGAACCCTCCGACCCGGTCCGCCGCCTGGCGGGAAAGCATTTCGTCGCGGGCCACGGAAGTCGGGACAAGATCACCTCGGCGCGGATGACCCGCGCCTACGTCGACCAGGCTCGCGGCACCGCGGCGTCGGCGGAGTTCGTCGACATGGGCCGGCTCGGCCACTACATGCTGCACCGGCCCTCGGACTGGAACCAGCTCGCGCTGCGTGCCAGTCTCTCGATCATCGAGCGCACCCAGGCCAAGGACGACACCTTGCCGGAGGATGTCGACGCCGGAGGCGTCTCCGAAGCCGCATCGGTCGGCTGAGCACCGGTCGGAATGCCGAAGGACCGCGCATGGTTGACGTAGGCAATGTCTTCCACCTCGCCTGACGCGCGCCGCGTTTCGATCCTGGTCGGTGTGCTGTTCGGGCTCACCGGTCTCGGCAGCTCCTCGGCTGCGATTGCGCTGCCCGTGATCGGTGCAGATCTCGGGGTCACCACGGGCATCGGCGTGTGGGCGATCAGTCTCTACGCGCTGATGCTCGCTGTCGCCACTGCCGTCTACGGCAGGGTCTCTGACCTGATCGGGATCCGCCTCCCACTCGTGGTGGGCGTCACCTTGATGAGCGTCGGCGCGCTCGCAGGCGCACTGGCACCTAATTTCGGCGCGCTGCTGGTCGCCCGCGTGTTCCAGGGCGCCGGCGCAGCCGCCGTCCCCACGCTGGGAGTCGCGATCATCAGTGCCCGGTTCTCCGGTGCCACCAAGGGTGCAGCCTTGGGTCGGGTGGCGGGCCTTGCCGCAGCGGTGAGCTGCCTCGGGCCTCTCGCCGGTGGCGGCGTGGAGGGACTGCTCGGCTGGCGTTGGGTGATCGCGTTGCCGATGCTCGGCATCTTGACGCTGCCCCTGCTGTGGCGCTCGATACCGACCGACGGCAGCGGGGCCCGCCTCGACCTCTTCGGTGCACTTCTCGTTGCGGCAACCGCGGCCGGAGTGGTTCTCCTGGTGCAGTCACCCTCCACCGGCCCCGTCGTTGCGATCGTGGGCGGGCTCCTGGCTGTTGTCGGAGCGCCGGCCGTGGCCACCTGGGTGCGGCGCAGGCCGAACGGCTTCCTACCTCTCGTCGTGATCCGCAACCCCACCGTCGTACGGAGCGCGCTCGCCGCCGGCGCCGTACCGGCTGCCTGGTTCGCCCTGCTGATCGCGGTACCGGCAGTGCTGGTCGGCCGAGGCTGGGAGCCGTGGCAGGTGGGCGTGGCCCTGATTCCCAGCGCCGTGGCCGGATTGACCGCGCCGCGTCTCGCGGGCCCACTGCTCGACCGTGTCGGCTCGACCAGGTCGTTGGCGCTCGCTGCCGTGATCTCTGCAGCAGCCCTGGGGATAGCGGCCCTCGGCGCGCTCGCGGGCTCGGCGATCTTGCTGGTGACCGCGGTGGTTGCCGTGACCCTGGCCTTCGCCCTGGGCCAGCCAGCCCTCATCGAGGCAGTGGGTGACGCCGTCAGCGACGACGTTCGCGGGGTGGCGCTCGGCGTCGCGACCCTGTTCTTCCTCGTCGGCGGTGGCGTGGGTTCAGCCGTGGTGGGGGGGCTCGGCGCCGTGCTCGGCATGCCGTACGCCCTGCTGCTGCTGGCGCTGCTGCCCCTGGCCGGCCTGAGCGCCTTGGCTTCCCAACCGGCCCGGCCCACGCCGCAGCTCCTCGACTGAGTCGGACCACGCCCAGGTGGCGCACGTCACGTCACCGACCCGAAACCTCTTCGGGCGCGGATTCGTCATACCTTAGTAGCCCACCAGCCGACCCGACAGGATCCATGACAGACGAGAAGCCGGAACGCCCACAGCTGGGCCTCTCCGTTGCCCAGGTCATCGGTAGCGCCCTGGCTGCGGTGTCCGCTGCCCTGCTGGCCTCCTTCGCGGGCACGGCGGGGACGATCATCGGTGCTGCCGTGGGCAGCGTGGTGTTCACGGTCGGCGGGGCGACGTACACCTGGTCACTGCGCCGCACGAGCGAGGCCGCACTGCGCAGGACGGCGCAGGTGAGGCAGCGGGCCCTGGCCACAACCATCCGTCCGCGCACTGTGGTCGACGGTCCGATGCGCACCGACGAGGACCACGAGGGACCCGTCGAGCGACCTTCGGCCGACAGCGACCACATCGCGCACGCCCAGGACGAGCCCGGACGAAGGCTCCCCTGGGGCAGGGTGCTCCTGGCCAGTCTCGCGCTCGCTGTCGCTGTCCTCGGTGGAATCACCCTCGTGGAGGCGATCACCGGCAGCCCGATCTCCTCCTGGCTCGGCCGCAGCGACTCCAAGGGCACCTCTGTTGGCAACGTCGTCGGGTCGCAGAACAGTGCCAAGAAGGACTCCGGCACCGACAGCTCGCCCGACTCCCCGACTCCATCGAAGGCGGCTCGGCCCTCGTCCCCCGCCGCACCGGCGCCATCGGCGAATCCGGCGCCATCGGCGACCATTCCTTCCACCGTGCCCTCGCCGTCACCAAGCCAGCCAGCGCAGCCGAGCGCCTCCACCGCTCCCTGAGTCCACACCACACCTCGCCATCGGCCGCTCAACAGTGGACCAGGTTCTTGTGGACCAGGCGGAATGATTTTCCCTCTTCCTCAGTTGGCACCTATGCTCTGTATGAAACGAAACGGTTTCGTTTCATCAATCCGCTGGAGGAGGGTCCGTGCACAAGGTACGCACCACCCGACCCCGCGTAGAGGGCGCCCGCGAGGACGAGATCCTGGACGCGACCCTCGAGCTTCTGCTCGAGGTCGGCTACGACCGGCTGACCATGGATGCGGTGGCCACCCGCGCCCGGGCCAGCAAGGCCACGCTGTACCGGCGCTGGGAGACCAAGCCCGTTCTCGTCGTCGACTCGATGGTGCGGGCGAAGCAGACACCGAGCATCGAGCATCACGACACCGGCTCCCTGCGCGGCGACCTGATCAGCACCTTCTGCGGCGCGCACGGTATGGGCCACAACGACGCCACCGGGCTGCTCGGCTCTGTGATCACCGCCCTCGCCAGCGACCCCGAGTTCGCGTCGCTCTTCCGGGAGGCGTTCATCGCCCCCAAGGTGGCGGTCTCCCAGGCGATCTATGCCCGGGCCGTCAAGCGGGGCGAGATTCCCGGCGACCTGGACATCGACGTGCTCGCGCCCGCGTTGACCGGGATCCTTCTCCACCGTGCGTTCGTGCTGGGCGTCGTACCAGACGACTCCACCGTCGAGCGCGTCATCGACCACGTGATTCTTCCGGCGGTGGGCATTCCTGCCGTCGCCCGCACCACCCCCAGCTCGCACCAGCAGAAAGCCAG
>JBDSVV010000188.1:0-5872 GCA_039927035.1 Ornithinibacter sp.
GACAACCCCGAGATGTAGGGGAACGGGTGGGCGGGGTCGACCGCCAGCGGGGTGAGCACGGGAAAGAGCCGGTCGGTGAACACGCTCGCAAGGGTGGAGCGCTCGTCATCGGAGAGCTCCTCCCAGCGCACGATCGTGATGCCCTCGTCCTCCAGCGCGGGGCGGACCTGCTCGCTGTAGACCCGAGCGTGCATCGACATGAGCTCGTGGCCGACGAGGGAGATCTGTTCCAGCACCTCGCGCGGCTCGAGGCCGGAGGCGGAGCGCACCGCGATGCCGGTCGCGATACGCCGCTTGAGCCCCGCGACGCGGACCATGAAGAACTCGTCGAGGTTGGAGGCGAAGATCGCGAGGTAGCGGGCGCGCTCCAGGAGCGGGACGTTCTCGTCGCCGGCGAGCTGGAGGACGCGCTCGTTGAACTGGAGCCAGGAGATCTCCCGATCCAGGAAGCGCTCCGCCGGGAGTCCCTCTTCCTCGGGCTCGGCGCCGGGCACTCCCGCGGACCGCACGAACCGGCCGTTGGAGGCGCGCGCCGGGTGGGAACGCGTCTCACTGGCTGACGCGCTCGCGATGGAGACCTCGCTGACGATCCCGGCCTCGGTCGGGGCGTCGGTTGCCGGCTCGTCCGTGTGGTCGGTTGCCGGCTCGTCCGTGTGGTCGGTCGCGTGGGTCGACTCGTCCCCCTCGGTGGCGGTGCCCGGGCTCGTCGACGTCGTCATGGGGTTCATCGTGGCATCCCCTCGTGAACAGGGCCGCGCAGCCGCGCACCGGCGAGGGTGACCGTGCGGGCGGCCAGCACGTCGAGGGAGTCGATGACGTCAGGGTCCTCGATCGCCAGGTCGGATCGCAGGACGGACAGCTCGGTGCACGCGAGCACGACGGCCTGCGCACCCTTGGCTCGCAGGTGAGCGATGGCCGCGTCGAGGCGGTCACGCTCCACCGGCACACCGGCCTTGACGCCGTCGTAGATCATCGACATGACGTCCTTCTGGGTCACGTCGTCGGGGGAGAGCGCCGTGAGGCCCACGGCCTCGGCAGCGCGGTGGTAGGTCTGGGCGAGCAGCGTCCCGTCCGTCGCGAGGATGCCCAGGGTCGTCAGGCCGGGGACCTCGGCGCGAGCCGTAGCGACCGTCTCGGCGACCAGGTCGATGACCGGGATCTCGACGGCCGACTGGATCTCGTCGTAGAACGCCCGTGCCGTGTTGCAGGGCAGCGCGATGAACCTCGCACCTGCACGCTCGAGCTGGCGGGCGTCCTCGGCCATCACCGGGCCGGGGCTCTCGTGCGAGTCTCCCACGAGGTATGCCGTGCGGTCCGGGATGCTCGCGTGGTTCCACACGAGCATGTCGACGTGGTCCTGGTCGCGGGACGCGTCGGTCATCGCGAGGACGCGACTCATGAAGTAGACGGTCGCCATCGGCCCGACCCCGCCGAGGATGCCGACCGGTTCGTTGCGCACCTCGTCAGTCTAGCCCGACCGACCGTTCGGCCCACCGGGCTCCGCGAGCCGGGCCGATATACTCCGAGCGACCTGAGACCGACCCGGACCAAGGAGTTCTGTGGCACTGGCCGCCCTTCATCTCACTGATCGCGAGCACGACGACTTCGTCCGGAACCATCCGGTCGGGCACCTCATGCAGACGACACCGTGGGGCAAGGAGAAGGAGCACACCGGCTGGTCGTGGCGCACCGTCGCAGTCGGTCGCACCTTGGCGCAGGGGCAGGAGATCACCGGGGTCGCGCTCATCCTGTTCCGGCGCACGCCGGTTCTGCCGATGGCCCTGGCCTACTGCCCTCGAGGGTTCGTCGTCGACTGGTCCGACGGCGAGGGCGTCGATGCCCTGCTCGCAGAGGTGGTCCGGGTCTCGAAGGAGAACCGAGGGGTCCTGCTGCGCATCGACCCCGCCGTGCGGATCGACGACCCGCTCATCCGGCCGGCGTTGGAGTCGCGTGGATTCACCCGCACCGACCCGGGCGAGGACGCCGCCAAGGTGCTGGCGCAGCCGGCATTGCGGATGGTCACCGACATCTCCGACGTCGAGGCGTTGCACAAGGGCTTGTCGCAGGGCACCCGCCAGTCGATTCGCAAGGCCGAGAAGTCGGGCCTGACGTATGAGTCGGTGGGTCGCGACGGCATCCCGGCGTTCTACGAGCTCATGAAGGTGACGGGAGAGCGCGACGGGTTCGGGATCCGCAGCATGGACTACTTCACGACGCTCCATGACGTCCTCTCGCCGACCGACGACATCGTCGTGTCGCTCGTCAAGCTCGACCACGGCGCTGCCCTGGAATCGGCCCAGGCGTCGATCGAGGAGTCCCGCCCGCAGCTCGAGAAGGCTCGGGCCAAGCGCGAGAAGTACCCATCCGAGAAGATCGACCGCCAGATCGAGGGCCTCGAGGCGAGCATCGCCAAGAACGAGGGCCTGATCGAGACCTTGGCCGCGGCGAAGGAGCAGCACCCCGGCGGTCAGTACCTCGCCGGTTCCGTCTTCGCCACGTGCGGCACGCGCGGAAGCTACCTGTATGCCGCGTCGTCGGACGAGCACCGCAACCTGCGCCCCAACTACCTCATGGTCTGGAGGATCATGCAGGCGGCGGCGGCCAAGGGCGTCACGTCCTTCGACTTCGGCGGCATCGACGCGTCCGAGGGCCTCGAGGAGTTCAAGCGCCAGTGGAACCCCGAACGACGTGAGTACGCCGGTGAGTTCACCACGCAGCTCCGTCCCCTCTCGGGTCGGCTCATCGACCTGCTCGTCCGCGTCTACAAGCGCCGTTGAGGGGCGGGCTCTCGTGACCGGGAAGCGCCCTGAGTCCATCGGGGACCAGCCGTTCGTGCCGGTGATCGTCGGCGCCCACGTGGGCGGCTACTCCCTGGTGCGGGCGTTCCACGAGGCCTACGGTGTGCGTTCGCTCGTCGTCACCGGCGCGACGTCGTGGGTCGTCGAGAACTCCGCGATCCTCGAGGTCGTCCACTGCCCGGACGCGCACGACCCCGAGGTGCTGGCCGCGACCCTTCAGGGCCAGCCGTTCTCGGGCCTGGCGGCCCCGAAGATCCTCCTCGCCACGTCGGACTCACTCGTCGACGTCATCGACACGATGCGCCATACGCTCGACGACACGTTCCGGGTGCCCTACGTCAGCGGGGGCCCGTTGGCGCTCGCGACCCGCAAGCACACGTTCGCCGAGGTCGCGCAGAAGGCAGGAGTCACGATCCCGGCGACGGTCATCATCGACATGGACCACACGGCGCACGTCGAGGGTCTCCCGGAGACGGGATATCCGATGATCCTCAAGCCGACGGCACCGGGAGCGTGGAACGCGGTCAGCTTCGAGGGCCAGGCCAAGGTCCACGAGGTGTCCTCCATGACCGAGTTGCGCGACCTCCTCGAGCGCATCCACGAGTCGGGCTATCGCGCCAAGCTCGTGCTCCAGGACAAGATCCCCGGTGACGACACCGGCATGCGAATCCTGACATGCTACTGCGACAGGGACTCTCGCGTGCGATTCGCCTCCTATGGCCGCACTCTCATCGAGGAACACGCACCGGGCCTGCTCGGTGTGCCGGCCGCGATCCTCACCGGCCGCGACCGTGCGATCGTCGACGAGGCCGTGCGCCTGCTGACCGAGCTCAAGTGGGTCGGTTACGCCAACTTCGACCTGAAGTACGACCCGCGCGACGGTCAGTCGAAGTTCTTCGAGCTCAACCCGCGGCTGGGGCGCTCCAACTACTACGTCACCGGGACGGGCTTCAACCCGGTCACCTGGTACGTCGACGAGTACATCCACGACAACCTGCCCGAGGAGTTCGACCTCATCGAGGCCGACGCCGAGACCGTCTACTCCGTCGTCCCCGTGCGCACCATCAGGTGGGCTCTGGCCCGGCATCCAGAGCTGTGGGCGCAGGTGCGACGGGTCATCAAGGCCGGTGGTCTTCGCAACCCGCTGCACTACAAGGTCGAGCGTGACCCGCGACGCTGGGCCAAGATCCTCGTGGCGGGGGTCAGCTACGACCGCAAGTTCCACCGCTACTACGACCCGGATGCCGCGTTCCACTCCGGCGGCGAGCCCGCCAACTCCGACCTCCCCAGCTGACCCGCTCGACATATTGCTCCAGGGCCACCCAGAAGCGCCAAGAATCGCTCGGATCTGGTGGGTGCCGGGCAATAAGTCGAGGGGGTGCTCAGAAGGGGAGGCGTCGCAGGACCGGCGCGAGCAGGTCGTCGACCTCCCGGATCCGCATGAGCTTGGCCACGGCGAGGAAGACGACACCGAGAACGCCTCCTCCGCCCGCCAGCGCCAGCGCCTGCACCAGCCATTCGCTCGCGGGGTCCGCCACGAGTGACGCGACGGCCCACCCGGCGAGGCCGGCGAGGGCGGACGCCACGGTCAGTCGGATCCACAGGCGAATCACGGTGCCCAGCCCCAATCCGCCGAGCTGGCGCCCCGCGACGTGGAGGAACGCGGCGGCCGAGGCGATGTTGGCGATCGTGGCGGCGGCAGCAACCGTGGCGACGGTGTACTCGACCGGCACCGCCCAGAGCGCGACGGCGGCCCCGGCCAGGTTGATGGAGGTCATCAGCGCGACGAGCCAGAAGTTCATCCAGCCGTCGCTGCGGGCGAAACAGTAGCGCTGCTTGAGCGCGGTGATCCCGAAGGGCAGCAGGCCCACCGCCATGATGGCGAGCACGAGTGCGATGTTGCCGGGGTCGTCGATTCCCCTGGCGGGGTCGTATCGGCTCCCGGGGAAGAGGGTGTTGGCCATGGGCCGCCCGAGCGCGATGAACCCGGCCGTTGTGGGCAGGAGCAGCACCGCCGGGCTCGTCATCCCGCTGAGCAGCCGCCGCCGCATGGCCTTGAGGTCGCCCCTCTCGTGGGCGCGGGACATCGCGGGGAAGAGCGCGGTGACGATGGAGGTGGTGATGATCGAGTGGGGGAGGACGTAGAGGCTGTACGCCAAGGCCTGGGTGCCGTTGCCGGCGATGGCGGACTCGGGCCCGTCTCCGGGGGACATGACCCTGGTGCTGACGAAACCGTAGAACTGCGAGATGACCAGCGCGGCGATGGTCCACCCGGTCATCCGCGACATCTCCCCGAAGCCGTGGCCGCGCCAGCCGAACCGCGGCCGGAAACGGAACCCGGACTTCCACAGCGGCCACACCAGGGAGAGTCCCTGTAGGGCGATGCCGAGCGTGGTGCTGACCCCGAGCACCACAATCATCTCCGTGGTCCAGTTCGACACGGTGTCCTGCTTGGTCCACTGCCAGAGGAACCAGCCGAGCCCCGCGATCTGGATGATGTTGGCCCAGGCCGGGGCCCATGCGTACGCGAGGAAGTTGCCGCGAGCATTGAGCACCTGGCCGAGAACGGAGTAGAGCCCGTAGAAGAAGAGCTGCGGAACGCAGAGGTAGGCCATCGTCGTCGTGAAGGAGACGAAGTCGGAGCTCGCGTCCGACTTGGTCAGGGCGTGGATGATCCAGGGGGTCCCCGCGAGGGCGAGCAGTGTCGTGGCGCCGAGGACGAGGAGGCACAAGGTGATGAGCCGGTCGCTGAAGTCCTGGCCGCCGTCCTTGCGCAGCATCGCCTTCGTGAGCTGCGGGATGAGCAGGGCCGAGATCAGCCCGCCGTTGATGAGGACGTAGAGCTGGGTGGGCAGCGAGTTCGCGATCGTGAATGAGTCCAGGGCGATACCGGCGACGACCGCGGTGAGCATCGCGGTGCGGATGAACCCAAGGATGCGCGACCCGAACGTGCCGATCGCCATGATGGCGCCGTTGCGGGCGACGTTGTCGACCGGCGGTGCGGCGCCTTCTGGGTCGGCCTCGGAACCCTCCGGGCGCATCTGGGTCACGTGCTCTCCCTCGTCGTGGACCGG
>JBDSVV010000189.1:0-4035 GCA_039927035.1 Ornithinibacter sp.
AGTCCGGTCTGGCCCGCACCGGCCGCACGTTCGCCTGTGACCACGAGGACGTCGTGCCCGACATCTACATCATGGGCAAGGCCCTCGGTGGCGGGCTCTACCCCGTCTCGGCCATCGCGGCCAACCGCGATGTCATGGACGTCATCACCCCGGGCTCGCACGGCTCCACGTTCGGCGGCAACCCCCTGGCGGCTGCCATCGGCCACGAGGTCGTGACGATGCTGTCCGAGGGTGACTTCCAGGCCCGGGCCGCGCATCTCGGCGATCGGCTGGAGCAGGGGCTGATGCCACTCGTCGGCAACGGGCTCGCGGGCATCCGGGTGCGGGGGCTGTGGGCCGGGCTCGACGTGCAGCCCGGTGGTGTGAGCGGACGCGACCTGTCCGTGCGGCTCATGCATCGGGGTGTTCTCGCAAAGGACACCCACGGGTCCACCATCCGCCTGGCACCCCCGATCGTGGCGTCCGAGGACGACATCGACCTCCTCGTGGGCGCCCTCTCGGACTCCCTCGCCGCGAGCTAGATCGCTGTGGAGCTAGACCGCTGCCGTGACCCGCTCGGTGTTGCGGGTGATCGCCTCGACGATCTCGGCCCGACGTGGCTTGGGCAGGTCGTGGGCCATGTCGGGGAACATGAGCAGCCGCGACCCGGGCACCGCGCGAGCGGTCGCGACTCCGCCGCTGGGCAGCACCAGCTGGTCCAGCAGGCCGTGGACGACGAGGGTGGGCACCCGCACCTCTCGCAACGCCGGCGTGCGGTCGGGGCTGGCCTGGATCGCGACGAGCTGGCGGCTGGTGCCGAGCGGGTTGATGTTGCGCGAGATCGCGTGGCGGACCATGCCGCGGATCTCATCGGCGTCGAAGTGCGGTCCGGCGATGAGCCGGAAACCCTCCACCCCCAGCTCCTCCGCCTCGGCAGGGTCGCTCGGCCGCGGGGTGGTCATCGTGGACGCCATCGTGGGCAGCATGCGTGCGGACACGGTGCCGTGCCTCCGGCTGCCGGTGTTGGACATGATCGAGCAGAGGCTGAGGACGCGCTCCGGGTGGTCGATCGTCAGCTGCTGGGCGATCATCCCGCCCATCGACACACCCACGACGTGCGCGGCCGGCACCTCCAGGTGGTCCAGCAGCGCCACGGCATCGGAGGCCATGTCGGCCAGCAGGTAGTCGGAGACCGCATAGCGCCGGTGCGCGAAGGCCTTCAGGAGGGTCGCGCGCGTCGGCGCCGGGCCTACCGTCTTGGTGGACAGGCCGATGTCGCGGTTGTCCATCCGGATCACCCGGAAGCCGCGAGCCACGAGCCCGTCGACGAGGTCGGCCGGCCACGCGACGAGCTGGGCCCCCAAACCCATGACCAGCAGCATGGGCGCACCGTCCGGTGGGCCGTCCACTTCGTATTCGATCGAGACGTCCTTGAGCTGCGCACTGGTCACACCATCGATTCTCGCACCTGTCGAGGGCTGGTCCGTGCCGCTGGTCGATGGCGGTCTAGGGTTGTCCAGTGATCGCTCCCCTGACGTACGCCGTCGTGGGCCTGTCGCTGCTCCTCCTCGTCGCCGCGACCCTCTACGCCGTCAGGGACCGCCTGATCGACGACTGGGTGCTCGGGCTCACGGCACTCCTCGAGCTGGCGCTCATCGTGCAGCTGGTCACCGGCCTCGCGGGCCTGAACCACATCGATGACTCCACCGAGACGGCGACGTTCGCGGCATACCTCGTCTCCCTTCCGGTCATCCCCATCGGTACGGCGTTCCTCGCCATCAAGGAGAAGTCCCGGTGGGCGATGGGGTCACTCGCCGCGGGCGGCTTCGCCGTCGCGGTCATGGCCGCCCGACTCCAACAGATCTGGAACGCCAATGGCTGAGCAGGACCGTCGCGCCCTCGGAGGCCCCGGAGTCGTCCTCGTCGTCGTGTATGCCGTGCTGGCCCTGGCTGCGACGGGACGCTCGGTCCTCCAGATCAGCGAGTACTTCGACCGCGCGCCCCTGGCCTACCTGCTCTCGGCGTTCGCTGCGGTGGTCTACATCCTCGCGACATGGTGCCTCGCGCGCGGCGGACGGTGGGTGCGGGTCGGCATCCTCGCGTGCTCGATCGAGCTGGTGGGTGTGCTCGTCGTGGGTGCGACCTCGTTCATCGTGCCGGACGCCTTCCCCGACAAGACGGTGTGGTCGCACTTCGGCCAGGGCTACGGCTTCGTGCCGCTCGTGCTTCCCGTGCTCGGCCTGATGTGGTTCCGCCGGGTCGAGCGCGATGCCGTGAACGGCACCCCGCCGGACCCGAGCGGCGAACCCTCAGTGCTCGACTGAGGCCGGCTCCAGCGCCAGGACCGGGATCAGCCGGTCGGTCTTGACCTGGTAGTCCGCATAGGGCGGGTAGGCGGCGACGCAGCGCTCCCACCATTGCTCGCGCTCCTCACCGGTGATCTCGCGGGCGACGGCGGACCAGCTCCGGGTGCCGTCCATCAGCGTGATGTTCGGGTCGGCTTGCAGGTTCGCGAACCACTGCGGGTGCTCGGGCGCCCCACCCTTGCTGGCGACCGCTACGTAGACGCCCTCGTGCTCGACCCGCATGAGGGGCACCTTGCGCACGCCGCCGGTCTTCGCGCCCCGCATCGTGAGCATGACCACGGGGCGGTCCATCACCGAGACCGCCCGGGTGTCGCCGGCATCCTCGATCTTCGCGACCTGCTCGCGGACCCAGCCGGTCGGGCTGGGGATGTAGTCGGTGTCGCTCACGGTGCTCTCCTCGGGCTCGGGTGTGCTCCCATCCTGCACCTCAGTGGTCCGAGGAGGTCTTCCACAAGTTGATGCCGGCGTCGACGGCGTGCTTGTCGATCTTGGCGAGCTCGTCGTCGGTGAACGTCAGGTTCTTCATCGCGGCGAGGTTGTCGTCGAGCTGCTCGACGGATGACGCCCCGACAAGCACGGAGGTCACCCGCGGGTCGCGCAGCGCCCACGCCAGTGCCATCTGGGCCAGCGACTGGCCACGGGCCTTCGCCATCCGGTCCAGGGCGCGCACGTGCTTGAGCGAGGTCTCCGTGAGCAGTGCCGGGTCCAGGGACTTGCCCTGTGCGGCACGCGACCCCTCCGGGATGCCCTTGAGGTACTTGCTGGTCAACATGCCCTGCGCAAGGGGGGAGAAGGCGATGCACCCGACCCCGGCCTCGCCCACGGCGTCGAGGAGGTCCTCCTCGATCCACCGGTTGAGCATCGAGTAGGAGGGCTGGTGGATGAGCAAGGGAGTTCCCATGGCCCGGAGGATCTCAACCGCCTCGCGGGTGCGCTGGCCGGAGTAGGACGAGATGCCCACGTAGAGAGCCTTGCCCGCGCGGACCAGCGAGTCCAGGGCCCCCATCGTCTCCTCGAGCGGCGTCGTCTCGTCGAAGCGGTGGCTGTAGAAGATGTCGACGTAGTCCAGGCCCATCCGCGCCAGGGACTGGTCGCACGACGCGGTGATGTACTTCCGAGACCCGCCGCCCTGCCCGTAGGGGCCGGGCCACATGTCGTAGCCGGCCTTGGAGCTGATGACGAGCTCGTCGCGGTAGGGGCGGAAGTCGCGGGTGAAGATGGTTCCGAAGTTGCGCTCGGCGCTGCCGTAGGGCGGGCCGTAGTTGTTGGCGAGGTCGAAGTGCGTCACGCCCTTGTCGAACGCCCTTCTCAGCGTTGCCTGTTGGCGCTCCAGCGGCACGTCGTCGCCGAAGTTGTGCCACAGGCCCAGGGAGAGTGCGGGGAGGTCGAGACCCGACCGCCCGACCCGGCGATACGGCATACCGGCGCGGTAGCGACCAGGGGCCGCCTTGTACTCGTCAGCGTGGAACGTCATGGCACCATTCTGTCGGACCCGCCGACCGCGTGGTGAGACGGGGGAGGGTGGACTGTCGGCCGTGGGCCGGCTCGTCGTATCCTCGGGGTAGGTCATGAGTGTCAGCGACAAGCCCCGGCTCGCTGGCCGGCAACCCTCCTCCGCGGTGGGGTGCCCCGGGTGAAGACCTGGCGGTCGGCACCCTGCCGACCGCAAGCGCGGGCACCTGTCGTACAG
>JBDSVV010000190.1:0-5024 GCA_039927035.1 Ornithinibacter sp.
TTCCTCGGCGCCACCGTCGACCTCGAGGAGACCTACGCGTGGGGGCAGGAGGAGCTGGCGCGGATCACCGCCGACATGGCCGCGACGGCCGAGCGCATCCTTCCGGGCAGCAGCGTGAAGGAGGCGATCGAGCACCTCGACCGCGACCCGGCATACCAGCTGCACGGCACCGGCGCCCTGCGCGAGTGGATGCAGGGCAAGGCCGACGAGGTCATCGCCGATCTCGCGGGCAGCCACTTCGACATCCCCGACCCGGTGCGCACGATCGAGTGCCGGATCGCGCCGACCCACACCGGCGGCATCTACTACACCGGGCCCAGCGACGACTTCGCCCGGCCCGGTCGGATGTGGTGGTCGGTGCCCAAGGGGGTCACCGAGTTCGGCACCTGGCGCGAGCTGACGACCGTCTACCACGAGGGGGTTCCGGGCCACCACCTGCAGGTCGCGCAGACGATCTCCCGCCGCGAGCTGCTCAACCGGTGGCGCCGGATGATGTGCTGGACCAGCGGGCACGGCGAGGGCTGGGCTCTCTACGCCGAGCGGTTGATGGCCGAGCTCGGCTACATGGACGACCCGGGCAACTACCTCGGCCTCCTCGACGGGCAGTCGCTGCGGGCCGCGCGCGTCGTGCTCGACATCGGGGTGCACTGTGGCTTCGAGGCACCTGGCGAGGTCGGGGGAGGCGACTGGACCTACGACAAGGCGTGGACCTTCCTGGACTCCCACGCCAACCAGGGCGAGGAGCAGCTGCGCTTCGAGCTGAACCGCTACCTCGGCTGGCCGGGGCAGGCCCCGAGCTACAAGATCGGAGAGCGGCTGTGGCTCGAGCTCCGCGCCGAGGCGGCACGACGAGAGGGTGATACGTTCTCGCTCAGCGAGTTCCACCGTCGGGCGCTCGACGTCGGGTCCGTCGGGCTCGATGCCCTGCGCGACGCGGTCCTGGGCTGACCCGCTCCGGACACGCATGAACCCGCCGAGGATCTCCGGCAGGTTCATGCGCGCGCGAAGTGGCGTAGGTGCGGCACGGCATACTTTTCCTCCTGCAGGAATTGCGTCGTCGACGAGGAGGTGCACCGTGCCTGCTCCCCGGGGCCGCCGACCCGCTGGTAGCGGCACCCGCGAGGCGATCCTGGCCGCCGCGACGCGCCAGTTCGGCGCCGTCGGCTACCCCCGCACGACGCTGCGGGCCATCGCGCGCGAGGCCGGTGTCGACACCCGGCTCGTCACCCACTACTTCGGGTCCAAGCAGGAGCTGTTCATCCAGGTGGTCGAGCTGCCGTTCGACCCCGGGCAGGTGCTCACCGCGCTGCTCGCAGAGGGCAGCGTGGGGGTCGGGGGCCGGCTGGCCACCTTCGCCGTCGGCATACTGGAGACACCCCGGGCGCGCACGACGATGACCGGACTGCTGCGCGCGGCCGCGTCGGAGGAGGAGGCAGCAGTGCTCGTGCGCGACCTGCTCGTCGCGCGGCTGCTCACCCCGCTGACCCAGCTCACCGGGGGCGACCGGCCAGAGTTGCGTGCCTCGCTCGTGGGCGCCCAGATGGCTGGACTCGCCTTCACCCGCCACATCGTCGGGCTCCCTCGGCTCGCGGCGGCCACCCCCGAGGAGCTCATCGGCGCGCTGACCCCGGTGCTCCAGCACTACCTGACCGGTGACCTCTCGCCGGCGCGACCCTGAGGAACACCGATGGCAGCCGCTGCAGTCCTCGCGAGCATCGTGCTCGTCGTCATCATCGTGGGCCGGGCCAGTGCCCCGCACGGGGTTCCGACCCCGATCGCCCTGCTCGTCGTGGGGGCCGGCCTTTCGTTCGTCCCCGCGATGCCGAACCTGCCGCTCTCGCCCGACCTGGTCCTCTTCGGCCTCCTGCCTCCCCTGTTGTATGCCGCGGCCCTGTCCACGTCGCTGCTCGACATCCGCGCCCAACGGGCACCGATCCTCGGGTTGTCGGTCGGACTCGTCCTGTTCACGGCCCTCGGGGTGGCGCTCGTGGCGCGGGCCCTGCTGCCGATCGACTTCGCCCTGGCCCTCGCCCTGGGTGCGATCGTCGCCCCGCCGGATGCCGTGGCCGCCACCGCCGTCGCCCGGCGGATCGGGCTGCCTCGGCGGGTGACGACGATCTTGGAGGGTGAGTCCCTGCTCAACGACGCGACGGCCCTGGTCACCCTGCGGACGTCCCTCGCGGCCGCGGGCCTCGTGGCCCACGGGGTGGGGTCCGAGGGCGGGGCCGCAGCCGCGGTCACCCCCGCCTCGGTCGGGGTCGACCTCGCCGTCGCCGCGCTCGGCGGGGTGGCTGTCGGGGTGATGGCCTTCCTCGCGATCGGCGCGCTGCGCCGCAGGCTCACGGAGGTTCCGGCCGACACCGCGCTGTCGTTCGTCGCTCCCTACATCGCCTACGTCCCAGCCGAGCGGGTCGGCGCCTCGGGCGTGCTCGCCGTCGTGACCGCCGGCCTGCTGCTCGCGCACAAGGCGCCGACCCTGCAGAGCGCACCGTCGCGGCTCGCCGAAAGGATCAACTGGTCGAGCATCACCTACATCCTCGAGAACGCCGTCTTCCTCCTCATCGGGTTGCAGATCTCCTCCCTGCTCGAGGACGTGCGGGGCGGTGAGTTCACCCTCGGCAGGACGCTGCTCGTCGGCGCGGCGATCCTGCTCACGGCCATGGTGCTGCGCCCGTTGTGGATGGTGCCGTTCAGCCTGATCACCTCGCGGGGCACCGCAGACCGGGCCGACCGCATCCGCGGCTCGGTCGTCGGGTCGTGGGCAGGGATGCGTGGGGTGGTCACCCTCGCCGCCGCCCTCACCCTTCCGGTCGACGCCCCGCTGCGCCCCCAGCTGGTCGTCATCGCACTCGTGGTCACCGTCGGAAGCCTGCTGGTCCAGGGGAGCACGCTCCCCCTGCTCGCGCGCGCCATCGGGGTGGAGGGCCCGGACCCGCGCGAGGACGCCCTCCAGGAGGCGACCGTGCTCGGCGCCGCAACCCGGGCCGGGCTCGAGGTGCTCCAGAGCGATCCCGACGCCGACAAGGAGGTGGTGCGGGTGATCCGTGAGCAGGCCACCTCCCGCGTCAACCGCAGCTGGGAGCGCCTCGGCAGGCTCGGTCAGGGAGATCTCGAGACCCCCAGCGAGGCGCAGGCACGGTTGCGGGCGGTGATGATCCGCGAGGAGCGGGCCGAGCTCTTGCGGATCCGCGACCGAGGAGGGGTGGACCACCACGTGCTCACCACCGTGCTCGCGCAGCTCGACGCGGAGGAGACCGCGCTCGCCTGGGCGGCCACCCGCAACGCCGCCGTGCGCAACTCGGTCCTCCGCCCCCCCGACGTCGTCACCGGATCGTGCGAGCACCTCGGTGACGTCGGCGAACCGGTTTCACCCGAGACGCTCGGGGAGTGCCCGTCCTGCGTGGCTGACGGGCTGACCTGGGTGCACCTTCGGGCGTGCCTGGCGTGCGGCGCGGTCGGCTGCTGCGACTCCTCGGTGGGCGCTCACGCCAACAAGCACTTCGAGCAGAGCGCGCACCCGGTGATGCAGAGCATCGAGCCGGGCGAGGCGTGGCGCTGGTGCTTCGTCGACGAGGTGCTCGGCTGAGCGGTGCCATCGGTGTGCAGGCACACTAAATTGGTCCGTATGCCGTCCACCCACCCCATGCTCCTGCTCGCCTCCGCTTCTCCCGCCCGGCTCAGCACCCTCCGCTCAGCCGGAGTCGATCCGCTCGTGCGGGTTTCGGCCGTCGACGAGGACGAGGCCCTCGCCGAGGCACAGCAGGCCCACGGTCCGCTCTCGCCCGCCGACGTGGCTCTGCTGTTGGCCCGCGCCAAGGCAGAGGACGTCGTCTCGACCCTCGACGAAACCGAGGAGTCTCAGGAGGGTGGTGTGCTGGTCCTGGGGTGCGACTCGGTGCTCGAGCTCGACGGGCAGATGCACGGAAAGCCCGCCGATGCGGAAGAGGCGATCGAGCGGTGGAAGCGGATGCGGGGGCGGTCCGGCATCCTGCACACCGGCCACTGGCTCGTCGACCTGCGCGCGCCCGAGGACTGCGGGACCTCCGGCATGCTCGGCGGCACGGCATCCACGACCGTGTACTTCGCCGACCTCGACGACGCCGAGATCGCGGCCTACGTCGCCACGGGCGAGCCGCTGCGGGTGGCCGGCGCGTTCACCCTCGACGGCCTCGGGGCGCCGTACGTCAGCGGCATCGAGGGAGACCCGAGCAATGTCGTCGGCGTCTCGCTCCCCCTTCTGCGCGACCTGGTGGGTGAGCTCGGCATCCCCTGGCACGACCTCACCACCCCCCGCTGATCCCTCCCTCTCCCCTCGCCCTCCCCTCCGCCCTCCCCCTCCCCGACTTCGTCTGTGGAGGTGCGGCGACACGCGGTTCGGCCGGCATGTTTTCGACGTTCTGACAGACGAAGTCGGGGAGAGAAGAGGCTGCAGAGGGATACCGGGCGATCAGACCGGAGGGATGTCGCGACGCTTGGTGGCAAAGTGGCGCTCCCGGTGGGAGGCATAGCGCAGCCGGTGCAGCAGCTCGGCGCGCAGCGCGTCGGCCTCCACGACCTGGTCGAGCACCAGGTCGGCGGCCAGTCGCTCCAGGTCGACGTCCTCCTCGTACTCGGCACGCCGGGCACTGACGAACGCGTCCCGCGCCTCGACGCCCTCGGCCGCCTCCACCTCGGCGATCTTGTTGGCGTAGACCGCGTTGACGGCAGCCTCCGGCCCCATCACCGCGATCCGTGCCGTGGGCAGCGCGATCGTCGCGTCGGGCGCGAAGCCCGGTCCACCCATCGCGTAGAGCCCGGCGCCGTAGGCCTTGCGGACGACGACGCAGAACTGTGGGACGGTCGCGGAGGAGACCGCGTGCACCATCTTGGCGCCGTGCCGGATGATCCCGCCGCGCTCGACCTCGGAGCCGATCATGAAGCCGGGCACGTCGGCGAGGTAGATCAGTGGGATCGAGAACGCGTCGCAGAGCCAGATGAATCGTGCTGCCTTGTCGGCCGAGTCGGCGAAGAGCACCCCGCCCTTC
>JBDSVV010000191.1:0-11631 GCA_039927035.1 Ornithinibacter sp.
ACACGATGGTCATGCCGACCGACGACAAGTACTCCACCACCCGCAACGAGATCCTCGACCAGCTGGCCTATGCCCTCGGCGGGCGGGCTGCGGAGGAGATCATCTTCCACGACCCGACCACCGGTGCCGCCAACGACATCGAGAAGGCCACCTCGATGGCCCGGAAGATGGTTACCGAGTTCGGCATGAGCGAGCGGGTCGGTGCGATCAAGCTGGGCCAGAGCCAGGGCGAGGTCTTCCTCGGCCGCGACATGGGTCACCAGCGCGACTACTCCGAACAGGTGGCAGCGGTGGTGGACGAGGAGGTGCGCAAGCTCATCGACTCCGCGCACGACGAGGCGTGGCACGCGGTCAACGACAACCGCGACATCCTCGACAAGTTGGTTCTGGAGCTCTTGGAGAAGGAGACGATGAACCAGGCCGAGCTCGCCGCCCTCTTCACCGACGTGGTCAAGCGGCCGGTTCGCCCCACGTGGCTCTCCAGCGAGCACCGCACGCTCTCCGACCAGCCGCCCGTGCTCACCGCCGCCGAGCGGGGCGCGCTCAACGGCCACCACGGCTCCGGAGCTCCAGCAGGTGCCTCGGTCTCCACCGGGGACCCGCGCACCGAGGCCGAGATCGACGCCGCGGCCCAGCAGGGTGCCGCGCACCACGCCGAGGAGCACCCGCCGGTCAAGGTCATCGAGGTGCCTGACGGTGGCCATGTCGAGCCCTGAGGTGCCGAGTGAGGTCGACACCGCCCGCGCCGAGGCAGCGATCCGCGAGTTCCTCTTCGCCATTGGGGAGGATCCCGACCGCGACGGGCTGCGCGAGACGCCCAGGCGGGTCGCCAAGGCCGCAACGGAGCTGTATGCCGGGCTGCGCCAGGATGCGGGCGAGGTCTTGTCCAAGACGTTCCCGATCGACCACGAAGAGCTCATCATCGTGCGAGACATCCCGATGTACTCCACGTGTGAGCACCACCTGCTGCCGTTCCACGGCGTCGCCCACATCGGCTACATCCCGGCATCCGACGGTCGGGTGACCGGTCTCTCCAAGCTCGGCCGCCTCGTCGAGGTGTTCGCCCGCCGCCCGCAGGTGCAGGAGCAGATCACCACCCAGGTCGCGGACGCTCTCGTGAAGCACCTCGGGGTGCAGGGCGTCATCGTCGTGGTCGAGGCGGAGCACCTGTGCATGTCGATGCGCGGCGTGCAGAAGCCCGGCTCGCGCACCATCACCTCGGCTGTCCGCGGACAGCTGAGGGACCCCGCGACGAGAGCCGAGGCGATGTCGCTGCTCCTCGGCGGTAAGCGGTGACCCCACCCACCTCCGGTGCGGTGCGTCCGCTGGTGATGGGCGTCGTCAACGTCACGCCGGACTCCTTCAGCGACGGCGGGTCCTGGTTCGACCCGGGCGAGGCGATCGCCCACGGGCGATTCCTGCGGGAGCAGGGTGCAGACATCCTCGACGTCGGTGGGGAGTCCACCCGTCCCGGCGCCGAGCGACCGAGCCCCGCTGAGGAGTCGCGCCGGGTGCTGTCCGTCGTGGGGGCTCTCGCCGAGGGGGGGCGGGTGTCGATCGACACGATGCGGGCACCCATCGCGGCCGCCGCCCTCGACGCGGGCGCCTCGATCATCAACGACGTCAGCGGGGGGCTCGCCGACCCCGAGATGGCGCACCTCGCGGCCGAGCGCGGTGTCCCCTTCGTCGCCATGCACTGGCGCGGACACAGCACGCACATGCAGGACTTTGCGCGCTACGACGACGTCGTGGTGGACGTGTGCCGTGAGCTCACCGAGCGGGTCGAGGCGCTCACCGCGGCCGGCGTGCGACCCGCCGACATCGTGCTCGACCCGGGACTGGGATTCGCGAAGCTTGCCCGCCACAACTGGCAGGTGCTGCGCCACCTCGACGACGTCGTCGCCCTCGGGCACCGGGTGCTCCTCGGTGCCTCGCGCAAGTCCTTCCTGGGGGCGGTCGGGCGCTTGCCCGGCTCCGAGCGGAGCCCCCTCGAGCGCGACGCCGCCACGGCCGTCACGACCTTCCACGCGGCGCAGCACGGGGTCTGGGCCGTGCGGGTGCACGACGTGGCGGCCAGCATCGATGCACTCGACGTCGCGGCGGCCCTGGGGGGCACCGATGAGGGCCGTTGACCGGATCGTGCTCTCGGGAGTGCGCGGCCGCGGGCACCATGGCGTCTTCGAGCACGAGCGCCGCGATGGCCAGGACTTCGTCGTCGACGTCAGCATCGGTGTCGACCTCGCTCCCGCGGGGGCGAGCGACGACCTCGCCGACACGGTCAACTACGGCGAGATCGGGGCCGCCGTGTTGGCCCGCATCGAGGGCGAGCCGTTCGACCTCATCGAGAGGCTCGCGGAGGTTGTCGCCTCGGATGCGCTGGTCCACGCCGGGGTCGAGGAGGTCACGGTGACGGTGCACAAGCCACAGGCCCCGGTCGGGGTGCCCTTCGGTGACGTCACGGTCACCGTCACGAGGCGCCGCCGGCCGCTCCCTGTGGTCATCGCCCTCGGGGCCAACCTGCCGCGTGGGGAGCAGGACCCGCGCGAGAGCCTCGATGCCGCCGTGCTGGCCCTTCGGGACGACGTCGGACTGAGCGCACTCAGGTGTTCCGGCGTCTTCGACACCGACCCCGTCGGGGACCCCGACCAGCCGACCTACGTCAACGCCGTCGCCACGGCGCTGACCACCATGTCGCCCGGGCTGCTGCTCGCGACGCTGCACGAGGTCGAGGCGCGTTTCGGTCGAACCCGGGAGGTGCGGTGGGGCGCTCGCACCCTTGACCTGGACCTCATCCAGTACGGCGACCCGCACGCGGGCTCCGACGTGGTCTCCGATCGCCCCCACCTCACGCTGCCCCACCCGCGTGCGCACGAGCGCGCCTTCGTGCTGCTGCCCTGGCTCGACGTCGACCCCTCGGCGCTGCTGCGGGTGGATGCCGCAGTCGTGCCGGTCGCGGCCCTGGCAGCGGGCTTGGACGCCTCCGGGGTCCGGCGCCTCCCCACCTCAACCGACTCCCGGGAATCCTGATGCGCCGCAAAGAGGTCCGACTGCAGACGCTCGCCCTCGTCGCGGCAGTGGCGGGCCTCGTCTCCTTCGGACTCTTCGCCCTGCTCACCCGCGGCGGGTCCCTCGTCCCCCGGCCCCCGGTGCTCGCGGGCATCCTCGTCGTGGTCATGGGTGCGCTGGTGCTGTGGCTCGCCCGACCGGTGCGGCACTACCTCCAGGGCCGTGCGACCTCCACCCTCGACCCGCTGCGAGCAGCGCGCATCGTGGTGCTCGCCCAGGCCGGCGCGCTCACGGGGGCGGCTGTGGCGGGATGGTATGCCGGTCAGCTCGCTGTCGTGCTCACCGGCCTCGAGCTCCTCGCGAACCGCGGGCGCCTGCTGCCGCTCGGCCTCACGATCGCGGCAGCCCTGGGTCTCGCAGCGGCGGGGTTGGTGGCCCAGCGCTGGTGTCGCATCGATCGGCCCGACGACGACGGTCACGACAGCGCGACGCGCACCTGACCCGCTGGCGCAGGCCCCCGGCCTACTTGTCGATGTCGCCGACGACGAAGAACATCGACCCCAGGACGGCAACCATGTCGGCGACGAGGCATCCCGGCAGCACCTTCGAGAGCACCTGCACGTTGTTGAACGACGCCGAGCGCAGCTTGAGCCGCCACGGGGTCTTCTCGCCGCGGGACACGAGGTGATAGCCGTTGAACCCCAAGGGGTTCTCGGTGGCGGTGTACCTCTCACCTTCGGGCACCTTCAGCACCTTCGGCAGGCGTTGGTTCACCGGCCCGGCGGGCAGCGTGGACAGGATGTCCACGCATGCGTCGGCAAGGTCGAGGCTCACGCGCACCTGCTCGAGGAGCACCTCGAGGCGGGCCAGGCAGTCGCCAGCGGTGCGGGTCACCACTCGTCCCGGGCCGCCGGGTGCGAACAGCGTGGCGTAGGCGAGGTAGGGGTCGTCGCGGCGCAGGTCGACGTCGAGACCGCTCGCCCGCGCGATCGGACCGGACACGCCGTATGCCGTGCACGTCGCGATGTCGAGCACACCCACGCCGCGCGTGCGGGCCACGAGGATCTCGTTCCCCACGAGGAGGGACTCCAGATCGGGCAGCCGACCCCGAACTGCTGCAACGGCATCCGTCACGCGCCCCAACCACCCCGCCGGGACGTCCTCCTTGAGGCCACCGACCCGGTTGAACATGTAGTGCATCCGCCCCCCGGAGGCCTCCTCCATCACGGCCTGGAGCTCTTCTCGCTCCCGGAAGGCGTAGAAGACCGGCGTGATCGCGCCGAGCTCGAGGGGGTAGGAGCCGAGGAACATCAGGTGCGAGAGCACCCGGTTGAGCTCGGCGAGGAGCGTGCGCAGCCACACGGCGCGCTCAGGGACCTCCATGCCGAGCATGGCCTCCACGCCGAGCACGACCCCCAGCTCGTTGGAGAAGGCCGAGAGCCAGTCGTGTCGGTTCGCCAGCACCGTGATCTGACGGTAGTCGCGCACCTCGAAGAGTTTTTCCGCGCCGCGGTGCATGTAGCCGATGATCGGCTCGGCCGAGATGATGCGCTCGCCGTCGAGGACGACGCGCAGGCGCAGGACGCCGTGGGTCGCCGGGTGCTGCGGGCCGATGTTGAGCACCATGTCGGCCGTGGCGAGGCCACCTGCGCCGAGACCGACGTCGAGGGTGCGCTGCTGGCCGTCAGGGGTCACGTGGCCAGTGTGCCCCACGGCGTCGCCGGACCGGGGAGGGTCAGCAGCCGGCGAAGGTCTCACCGCTGGTCGCGTAGCCCGCGTCGTCGAGGGTGACCAGCACCAACCTGTCCTTCTTAGGGGCAGCCGCCAGTGCGCCTGCGTCAACCGACCTGGTCTGCAACGGCTCGCCCGAGGCGACGCAGTGGTTCAGCAGGAAGGTCGTGCCCTCGCGAACCGGCACCTGGAAGACCACCTTCGAGTTGACGTTTTTGTAGGGGTTCTTCGTCAGGTCGTAGGCCGTGACCGTCAGCCCCGTTCTGGCGAGCTCCGCGTCATCCACCGTCGGGTCGGTCCACCGGTCGATGACGAGCACCTCGGTGCCGCCGATCGTCTTGGCGCTCTTCACGAGCCCGAAGTCGAAGCTCCTGCCGACGACGTCGCTCTTGACGGGGTCGGCCTTCGCTGTCGGCGAGGCGGAGGGGGTGGTGTCATCGGGGGCGCCCGAGGCTGCGGGAGACGGCGTCCCCGTCACGGTGACGACGACCTCGGGTGGGGTGCCCGAGGTGCCACAGGCTGCCAACGGTGCACAGGCCAAGGTGGCGGCGAATGCCAGGGTGGGGCGCGGCAGGTGGTGTCTCATCGCGATCAACCGTGCCACGCGACCGGGCCCGGCGTCACATCGAGGAGCGCTGCAGGACCCACCAGAATCCTCCGAGGCCGTCAGGACGCATCAGGGCGCCCTCGCTGGATGCGCGTGCGACCGCTGCCAGGTAGCCACGTGGGTCCTTTCTGGCCAGGGCGTGTGACGGGAGCCGACCGGTGAGGCCAAGCCCGCGCAGGGCCTCACGCTGGGTCAGCACGTCGTCGGCGGCCAGGGAGTCCACGGCGACGTGGACGGTGAGGTCGCAGGTGCCGTCGGGCACGGCGGCGACCCGGTCACCGGAGCGGTATGCCGCGAGCGTGCCGTCGGCGGGGCGTGCGGCTGCCGTGTGCCCGTAGTCGATCGCGAGCGCGGTGCCGCGCCGGACCCGGGAGAGCAGATCGCGCCAGGCCAGGTCGCGGGCCAGCCCGATCTCCACCCGGGCACCCACGGGCAGGTCGCCGACGGGCCAGTGCCGCGCACACCAGTCGAGCTCGTCGGTGGTGGGGGCCACCGTGGTGGAGGATCCGGTCGGGCCGGACAGTGCGGATCCTCCACCCGGGCGTCCCTCCGCGCCGGTGGTGGGGTCGACGAGGACGACGGCGAGCGTGCCGGGATCCACGACTTCGGCGATCGTGCACGGGACCACGTCGAGCCACTCGTTGGCCACGACCAGCACGTCCTCGAGGTCGCGCAGGCTCTCCGGCAGCATCGCCCCACCGGGGGAGCGAACCCACGCGACGGCATCCGGGAGCGAAGGCGGGCGCTCCACCACCTCGACCCCCGTGAGGAGGAGATCGGGGCGTGCGGCATGGAGGTGCCTCAGCAGCTCCCCGCGACCGCACCCGAGGTCGATGACATGGGTGGCGCGCTCGCGGTCGGCCAGGGTCGCGATGGCGCGGGCGAAGGGCGCGCCGATCGAGCCGTGCGTCGCGGTGCTGAAATGACCCGCGGGGCCGTCAGTCGAGCGGTAGAAGCCCTCAGGCCCGTAGAGGGCGTGCTGCCACGCCTCGCGCCACTGGATCACCCGTGCACGCTATCTCCCGGTCGCGTGTCGGGATGGCTGCCCCGGTAGCCGTGTGAGCAGACGACTCGGGAACGGCGGTAGCGTGCTCGTTCGTGGACGGCATCGAGCACCCGGCGCGCCTCACCGTGGGCGTGGTCGGCGCAGGACGGGTCGGTGCGGTGCTGGGTGCCGCCCTCGCCCGGGCCGGCCACCAGGTCACGGGGGTGTATGCCGTGTCCGAGGAGAGCCGTGCGCGAGCGGCAGACCTCCTCCCCGGAGTGCCCGTGCTCGACGTGCCGAGCGTGGTCGCAGGTGCCGAGCTGGTCGTGCTCGCCGTGCCTGATGACGCGCTTGGGCCCCTCGTGGAGGGGCTCTGCGCCACGTCGGCCTGGCAGGCTGGCCAGATCGTCGTGCACACCAGCGGTCGCCATGGCGTCGCGGTGCTTGGGCCCGTGCGAGACCACCACGTGCTGCCGCTGGCACTGCACCCCGCGATGACGTTCACCGGCACGGCGATGGACCTCGAGCGGCTCGTCGAGTGCGCGTTCGGCGTGACGGCCGACGAGGCGCTGCGCCCGGTCGCCGAAGCCCTCGTGCTCGAGATGGGTGGCGATCCGGTCTGGGTCGCCGAGGGTGACCGCGCGGCATACCACCTGGCCCTGGCCCACGGCTCCAACCACCTCGTCACCCTGACCAGCGAGGCATTGGAGATCCTCACCCGGGCGGGGGTGCCCGAGCCGGCCCGCATCCTCGGCCCGTTGATGCGTGCTGCCCTCGACAACGCGTTGCGGCTGGGCGACGGTGCCCTCACCGGGCCGGTCGCGCGGGGTGACGTGGGTACGGTGGAGCACCACCTGCGAGAGCTGGACCGGCTCTCCCCCGAGATCCGGAGGACCTACGTCGCCCTCGCCCGTGCAACAGCGGTGCGCGCGCTCGACAGCGGGCGTCTGCGCGCCGCCGCCGCCGAACCACTCCTCGACACCCTCGCCGACCAGGAGCCCTGAGTGAGCACTGCCCCACCACCCGCCAGCGCACCCGCCACCGCACCCGTCGTCGCGCACACTCGGGCGGACCTCATCGCCGCCCGAGAGGCGCTCTCCAGCCGCGACGTCGCCGTGGTGATGACGATGGGTGCCCTGCACGAGGGCCATGCCCAGCTCATCGGTGCAGCGCGGAAGCGCCATGACCACGTCATCGTGACGATCTTCCTCAACCCCCTCCAGTTCGGCCCCAAGGAGGACCTGTCCCACTACCCGCGGACCTTCGACGCCGACATGGAGATCTGCACCGCCGCAGGGGTCGACGTCATCTTCGCGCCGACACCCGATGTCATCTACCCCGACGGAGACCCCGGGGTCCGGGTCTCTGCCGGTCCACTGGGCGAGGTGCTCGAGGGGGCCTCCCGCCCGGGTCACTTCGACGGGGTGCTCACCGTCGTCGGGAAGCTGCTGCACCTCACCGCTGCCAGGAGCGCCTACTACGGCCAGAAGGACGCCCAGCAGCAGCTGCTGATCCGCCGGATGGTGGGCGACCTGGACTTCGCCGTCGACATCGTCTCCGTCCCCACCGTGCGTGAGGAGGACGGACTCGCGATGAGCAGCCGCAACACCTACCTCACCGACTCCGACCGCGAGGTCGCGCTCTCGCTGAGCCGGGCCCTGCGCGCGGGGAGCGAGGCGGCGTTCTACGGTCCGTCGGCGATCCGCCGCGCGGCGCGCGAGGTGCTCGTGGAGGAGCCGTTGGCGCTGGTCGACTACCTCGTGCTGGTCCACCCGCACACGCTCTCCGACGTGCCCGAGTGGTATCGCGGCGAGGCCCTACTCGCCGTCGCCGCGCGGGTCGGCACGACCCGTCTCATCGACAACTCACCCATGATCGTCGGCCCCGGCGGGGGTGCGCTGGAGGTGTTCTCCGACGCGCCGAACGCTCGCGCCGACGTCTGAGAAGAGCAGGTATGCCGTCCGCACCCGTGGTCCTGCCGCGTCGCCTCACCGCCAACGCGCCGGGGTGGACCACCTCGGCCGACGTCATCGTCGTCGGCTCGGGAATCGCCGGCCTCACCTGCGCGCTCCGGTTGCGCGAGCGGGTCGACCGGGTACTGCTCGTGACCAAGACGGTTCTCTCCGCGGGGTCGACGGCGTGGGCCCAGGGCGGCATCGCAGCTGCGCTCGACCCCGAGGACACCCCCGAGGAGCACCTGGTGGACACCCTGGTGGCAGGGGTGGGGCTGTGCGACGTGGCCGCGGTTCGCGCGCTGGTCACCGAGGGACCCGAGCGGGTGCGTGAGCTCGTTGCTCTCGGTGCGGAGTTCGACCGGGACGACGGCGGGGCGATCAAGCTGACCCGGGAGGGCGGTCACCACCGGGACCGCATCGCGCACGCCGGCGGGGACGCGACGGGCGCCGAGATCTCCCGAGCGCTGATCGCCGCGCTGCACCGGGTGCTCGACGACCCGGGGATCGAGGTGATAGAGCACGCCCTCGTCATGGACCTCCTGCAGTCACAGGACGACGCGGTGTGTGGGGTCACCCTGCACGTCATCGGTCAGGGGCAGGTCGACGGGGTCGGAGCGGCATACGGTCGGGCCGTCGTGCTCGCGACCGGTGGGCTCGGTCAGATCTACACGTCGACGACGAACCCGCCCGTGGCCACCGGGGACGGGATGGCGGCCGCGCTGCGGGCGGGTGCGCGGGTCACCGACCTGGAGTTCGTGCAGTTCCACCCCACCGTGCTGTTCCTCGGCGAGGGGTCGACCGGGCAGCAGCCGCTCATCTCCGAGGCGGTCCGTGGCGAGGGGGCGTTCCTCGTCGATGACGCCGGGGTGCGGATCATGGAGGGACGCCACGAGCTGGCCGACCTCGCGCCCCGCGACGTCGTGGCCCGGGCGATCCTCGGCGTGATGCGTGACCAAGGAGTGGACCACGTCTGGCTCGACGCCCGGCACCTCGGCAGGGAGTTCCTGGAGAAGCGCTTTCCCTCGATCGTTGCTCGCTGCGGGGAGCTCGGTTTCGACCCGTCCACGGACCTTCTCCCGGTGGCTCCCGCACAGCACTACGCCTCGGGTGGGGTGCAGACCGACATGCTGGGGCGCTCCTCCGTGGAGGGGCTCTACGCGTGCGGTGAGTGCTCCTGCACGGGGGTGCACGGCGCCAACCGCCTCGCCTCGAACTCCCTCCTGGAGGGATTGGTGTTCGCGGCGCGGATCGCCGACGACATCACCGAACGGATCGCCGCGGGGTCCTTGCCGGAGCGGTCTCCGGCGGCTCGCTGCGACGAGACGCACGACGTGCTCGACTCCACGGAACGCCTTGCGGTGCAACGCGCGATGAGCCGCGGGTCGGGGCCGGTGCGCAGCGCCGAGTCCACGGACCAGGCCCTCGATGCACTGGCCGCGCTCGCTGCGCTGGCGCCGACCGAGGCGGAGCCCGGCCCGGGCACGTGGGAGACCACCAACCTTCTGCACCTCGGCCAGGCGCTGACCGCGGTGGCGCACCGGCGAGAGGAGACGAGAGGGGGTCACGTGCGCTCGGACTTCCCCGATCGCGACGACCGTCGCTGGCTGACCCGGCTGACCACGACCCGCGGTGCTGACGGAACCCTTCTCGTCACCGAACAACCCGCCGATGGATATCCGTCGAGCGACCCAGGAGGAGCAGCATGACCGACCACGGCTTCCCGCAGGCCGAAGCCCGACTCGTCGTGGGGCGAGCGCTGGACGAGGATCTTTCCCACGGCACCGACGTCACCACCGTGGCGACGATCCCGGCCGACCAGGAGTCCTTCGCCCACGTCGTCGCGCGGGAGGCCGGTGTGGTCGCCGGTCTGCCGGTGATCGCCATCGTGCTGGATGCCGTTGCAGCCAGGCTCGGCAGTGGCCCGGTCGACTGCGAGGTGCTCGTCCCCGAGGGGGGGCAGGTGTCGCGCGGCGACCACCTCGCGACGGTACGAGGTGCGACGCGCACCGTGCTCGTCGCTGAGCGCACCATCCTCAACATCATGTCCCGCACCTCCGGCGTCGCCACCCACACCAGGCGATGGGCCGAGGTGCTCTCCGGCTCTGGAGCAACGGTTCTCGACACCAGGAAGACGACGCCGGGGATGCGGGCGCTGGAGAAGTACGCCGTGCGCTGCGGTGGTGGCACGAACAAGCGGATGGGCCTGTACGACGTGGCGATGATCAAGGACAACCACAAGCTCGCGGCCGGTGGCCTCACGCCCGCCTATGACGCGATCCACGCGATGTTCCCCGACGTGCCGATCCAGGTGGAGGTCACGACGACTGCCGAGGCACTGGAGTCGGTTGCGGCCGGAGCACGATTCCTCCTGTGCGACAACATGTCCACCGACCTCCTTCGCACCACGGTGGATGCCGTGCGCGCCACTGGTGAGCGGGTCGAGATCGAGGCCACCGGCGGGTTGTCGCTCGAGATCGCCGCGGCCTACGCCGCCACGGGTGTTGACTACCTCTCGGTCGGTGGGCTGACCCATTCCTCGCCGATCGTGGACATCGCGCTCGACCTCGTGGTCGACTGAGAGCCCTGTGCGCCGGCCAGCCCCGGCATACTCACCGGCATGGCTGGCGTGGCGCGCGACCGGATCTCGGTGGTCCCTGCCGACGAGGCGGGGTGGGCAGCCGTTGCAGCCGTGCTCGAGTCGTGCGCCGACTCCCGACGGTGCTGGTGCCAGCGCTTCAAGCTCGCACGTGGCGAGTCGTTCGCTGGGTTTCCTGGCGAGGAGCGCGCCCACCGTCTGCGCACCCAGACCGGCGATGGCTCCCCGGGCGCCGACGCTGGCACCACTGGCCTGGTGGCGTTCAGGGGTGGGGAGGCGGTGGGGTGGTGCGGCGTCGAACCGCGACCGGCCTACGGTGGTCTCCTCCGAGTGGCGCGAGTGCCGTGGCAGGGGAGGTCCCAGGACAAGGGAGATCCGTCCGTGTGGGCGGTGACGTGCTTCGTTACCCGACCCGGGCACAGTCGGCAGGGTGTGGCGACCGCCCTGGCCGCGGCCTGCATCGATTTCGCTCGAGCTGGCGGCGCGAGGGCGCTCGAGGGCTACCCCATGACGGCGCCCACCAGTCTCCTCGGAGAGATGCATCCGGGGACGCTGGGGATGTTTACCCGAGCTGGTTTCCTCGAGGTCAGTCGCCCGACTCCGCGCCGGGCCGTGGTGCGCCGTGAGCTGTGAGGCTCAGCCAGGCGCGACCTGCGCCCTTCTCCCGATGCCACAAAAAGCCGAATATCATTGCAGTTCAGTGAGATTGACTTCCTCAAACCCTTGCTCGAGATCGTCGGAAGGAGTAGTC
>JBDSVV010000192.1:0-4664 GCA_039927035.1 Ornithinibacter sp.
GTCGAGTCCGTCGGCGAGGGCGTCACCGAGGTGGAGCCCGGCGACTTCGTCATCCTCAACTGGCGCGCCGTCTGCGGCCAGTGCCGCGCCTGCCTCAAGGGCAAGCCCTGGTACTGCTTCGCCACCCACAACGCCACCCAGAAGATGACCCTCACCGACGGGACCGAGCTCAGCCCGGCCCTGGGCATCGGCGCCTTCATCGAGAAGACGCTCGTCGCCGCCGGCCAGTGCACCAAGGTCGACCGCGAGGCCGATGCCGCGGCTGTGGGGCTCCTGGGCTGCGGGGTCATGGCCGGCTTCGGTGCCACCGTCAACACGGGCAACGTCGGGCGCGGTGACTCCGTCGCCGTGATCGGCTGCGGTGTGGTGGGCAACGCCGCCATCGCGGGTGCCGTCGTCGCCGGTGCCACGACGATCATCGCGGTCGACATCGACGCCAAGAAGCTCGAGAACGCGAAGACCTTCGGCGCCACGCACACCGTCAACTCCAGCACCGAGGACCCGATCGAAGCGATCCGCGCCCTCACCGGTGGCAACGGGGCAGACGTCGTCGTGGAGGCGGTCGGCCGCCCAGAGACCTACGAGCAGGCCTTCTACGCGCGCGACCTGGCCGGCACCGTCGTGCTCGTCGGCGTGCCCACGCCAGACAGCGAGATCACCCTCCCGCTCATCGACGTCTTCGGTCGCGGCGGTGCGCTGAAGTCGAGCTGGTACGGCGACTGCCTGCCCTCGCGCGACTTCCCCATGCTCGTCGACCTCTACCGCCAGGGTCGTTTCGACCTCGACGCGTTCGTCACCGAGCGCATCGGGATCAACGACGTCGAGGCGGCGTTCGCCAAGATGCACGATGGCTCCGTGCTCCGCTCGGTGGTCATCATGGAGGAGGGCAAGTGAGCGAGCTCGGTATGCCGGTCACGGCCTCCCCGGGTGGCGTGCGGGTCGCGCGCGTGGTCACCTCCGGGGTGTTCGAGCTCGACGGCGGGTCCTGGGACGTCGAGAACAACGTGTGGGTCGTCGGTGACGACTCCGTATGCGTCGTCATCGACGCCGCGCACGACGCCGCGGCCATCCTCGAGGCGGTCGGCACCAGGCACCTCCTGGCCGTCATCTGCACCCACGGTCACAACGACCACGTCAACGCGGTGGCGGAGGTGGTCGCCGCGACCGGCGCCACGGCATACCTTCACCCGCAGGACCGGGTGCTGTGGGACCAGAGCCAGGACCAGGCCCCGGGCGGCGACCTTCATGACGGCCAGGTGTTCACCGTGGGGGACGTCGACCTGAGGGTGCTGCACACCCCGGGCCACGCTCCCGGCGCCTGCTGCCTCCATGCACCCACGCTGGGCGTGCTGTTCAGCGGGGACACCCTGTTCAACGGCGGCCCGGGTGCCACGGGCCGCTCCTACAGCGACTTCCCGACCATCATCGAGTCGATCCGCACGACGGTCTTCGCGCTGCCGGAGGAGACGATCGTCCTCACCGGCCACGGCGACGCGACGTCGATCGGCGCCGAGGGCCCGCACCTCGAGGAGTGGATCGCCCGCGGCCACTGACCGGCATCCCGCCTGTCCCGGAGGGTGTCAACGCGCCGGGGACCACCGGCGTGTGCACACGTTCGTGTCTGCGGGCCCCGGAGGCGGGGAATCGGGGGATCGGCGGTCGCGCCGGTAGCCTGTGGCGAGTGACCCTCAGGCTTTTCGACTCCATGTCCCGCGAGCTGCGTGACTTCGACCCCGTCGTACCCGGCAAGGCGGGGATCTACATCTGTGGGCTCACGACGCAGGCGCCTCCGCACCTGGGCCACGTGCGCTTCGCCGTCGCCTTCGACGTGCTGCGCCGCTGGATGGAGCGGGGGCACGACCTCGACGTCACGCTGATCCGCAACGTCACCGACATCGACGACAAGATCCTCGCGAAGTCGGCGGAGTCCGGCGAGGACTGGTTCGCCGTCTCCTACCGCAACGAGATGGAGACCTCCGCCGCGCTCACCGCCCTCGGCGTGCGGCGGCCCACCTACGAGCCGCGCGCCACGGGCCACGTGCCGGAGATGATCGCCCTGATGCAGACCCTGATCCAGAAGGGGCACGCGTATGCCGCGGACGACGGCAGCGGGGACGTCTACTTCGACGTGCTCAGCTGGCCGGCATACGGCGAGCTGACCCACCAGCGGCTCGAGGACATGGCAGAGGCGGAGGATGCCGACCCGCGCGGCAAGCGGGACCCCCGGGACTTCGCGCTGTGGAAGGGCCGCAAGGAGGGCGAACCCTCGACCGCGTCGTGGGTCACGCCCTACGGCGAGGGTCGCCCCGGCTGGCACCTGGAGTGCTCGGCGATGGCCCGCAAATACCTGGGTGACACCTTCGACATCCACGGCGGCGGTGTCGACCTTCGCTTCCCGCACCACGAGAACGAACAGGCCCAGTCCCGTGCGGCCGGGATGGGGTTCGCCCGCACGTGGCTGCACAACGCGTGGGTCACCCTGGGCGGGGAGAAGATGAGCAAGTCGCTCGGAAACTCGTTGCGGGTGAGCGAGGTGCTGGAGCAGCACCGCCCGCTCGCGGTGCGCTACTACCTCACCTCGGCGCACTACCGCTCGACCATCGAGTTCCACGAGGGCTCCCTCGAGGAGTCGGCAACGGCCGTCGAGCGGATCGAGGGGTTCCTGCGGCGGGCGCTGCCGGACGTGGTGACCGCAGGACCCTCGGGAGCCGAGGCGCTTCCGGCGGAGTTCAATGAGGCCATGGATGACGACCTCGGAGTCTCCGGCGCGCTGGCCGTGATCCACGAGACGGTGCGGGCCGGCAACATCGCGCTCGACGACGGTGACCACGAGGATGCCGCCGCGCACGCCCGACTGGTCATCGCGATGACCGACGTGCTGGGGGTCAACCCCCTTGACGCCCAGTGGTCTGCCGGGGACTCCGGGGCAGCAGATGCCCTCGCCAGCCTCGACGTCCTCGTCAAGGGGCGCATCTCGGCTCGGGGCAGCGCCCGGTCCGCACGGGACTACGACACAGCGGATGCCATCCGCGACGAGCTCGCTGCCGCCGGCATCGTGCTCGAAGACACCGCCGCCGGGGCCCGTTGGGCTCTCGCGCGGGGACGGAGCGATTGATCATGGCAGGTAACTCCCAGCGCCGCGGAGCGGTGCGAACCGGGAACAAGAAGGGCCCCCAGGCGGGGTCCGGCGGTCAGCGGCGGCGCGGGCTCGAGGGGAAGGGTCCCACCCCGAAGGCCGGTGACCGCCCCAACCACAAGGCCCACAAGACGGCTTCGGGGGCCGACAAGCGAGGCGACGCCGGCGGCCGGGGGCACGCGGGCCGCACGAGCACCCGCAAGAACAAGGCCAGCAGCGAGATGGTGGCCGGGCGCAACTCGGTGCTCGAGGCGCTGCGCACCGACGTGCCGGCCACGACGATGTATGTCGCAGGGCGGATCGACTCCGATGACCGGGTGCGTGAGGCCCTGAAGATCGCGACAGAGCGGTCCATCCCGATCCTGGAGACCCCGCGCGGCGAGCTCGACCGGCTCACCGACGGTGCGGTCCACCAGGGGCTCGCGCTGCAGGTCCCGCCCTACGAGTACGCCCACCCGAGTGACCTGATCGACCCTGAGGTGCCCGGCATCCCCCTCGTGGTGGCCCTCGACGGCATCACCGACCCGCGCAACCTCGGCGCCATCATCCGCTCGGTCGGGGCATTCGGTGGGCACGGCGTGGTCGTGCCGAGCCGCCGCTCGGCCGGGGTGACAGCCTCGGCGTGGAAGTCCTCCGCCGGCGCCGCCGCCAGGGTTCCCGTCGCCCAGGCCACCAACCTGACCCGCGCACTGGAGGACTACCGCAAGGCTGGCTTCTTCATCATCGGGCTCGACATGGACGGCGACGTCGAGCTTCCCGACCTCGATCTCGCGACGGAGCCGCTGGTCATCGTCGTCGGCTCGGAGGGCAAGGGCCTCTCGCGTCTTGTGCGTGAGACCTGCGACCAGATCGTGTCGGTGCCGATGACCTCGGCGGTGGAGTCCCTCAACGCCGGGATCGCCACCGGAGTGACCCTCTACGAGATCGCGCGGAGCCGACGTCGACGTTGATCCCGAAAAGGCGGGATCGGCCCCGAAGAGGTCGATAAGACCCGGCGGTTGTGCGAGGATCGGCGCCGCCGGAGCACTACGGCACCGGGGGCGTCCACCCCTGAGACATTCGTTGAGAGGGAACCCATGTCTGACTACGGATCGACCCCGCCGCCGCCCCCGCCGCCTCCGCCGGGTGGGGGTGGCTACGGCGCCGGCGATGGTGGCTACGGAGCGCCCCCGCCGCCCATGGGCGGCATGGGCGGAGCCGTGGACCATCCCAAGGGGATCACGATCCTCGTGCTGGGCATCCTCTCCCTCGTCTGCTGCTCCCCGCTGGGCATCGCCGCCTTCGTCATGGGGAACAACGCCCTGAAGGAGATCGACGCGGACCCGGCGCGCTACGGCAACCGCCAGATCGTCGTGATCGGTCGCATCCTCGGCATCGTCGGCATGGTGCTCCTGGTGCTCACGATCATCTGGTTCCTGTTCCTGGGCGGGCTCGCCGCCCTCTCGAGCAGCAACTGAGCATGCTCACCCTGCAGCGCGAGGCGTCGCCGACGGTGGAGTCCGCTCCCCGTTGGCGCCGCCTCGCGCTG
>JBDSVV010000193.1:0-4430 GCA_039927035.1 Ornithinibacter sp.
GTGCCCAGGTGGTCGCCGGAGCAGCCACCTGGGCACACAACTTGAGCCTGTGGAGAACTCCACGAGCATCGGGGGCGGTTTCGCGAGACTCACGCCATGGGGGAGACCTGGCAGGAGGTGGCCGCGCGACAGGCGGGTGTGCTGAACGAGCCCACGCTGAGGGCGCTGAAGGTGAGCCGAGCCTTCGTGCGACACCAGGTCCGGTCCGGGCGTTGGGCCGAGCGCACCCACTCCGTCTACACCACGACCACCGGGCCCCTCTCCCCCACACAACTCCGCTGGGTGGCGGTGGAGCACGCCGGGCCGAACGCGATGCTGGGTGGCCTCACCGCCATGGCGGTCCATGGCCTGGCCAACTGGTCGCGAGAAGACGTGACGGTGCTCGTGGCAGCCGAGCTGTCGTTCGAGCCGATCGAGGGAGTGCGCTTCATCCGCACGCGGCGCTCGCCAGACCTGCTGCGCACGCCCCGGATGCCGCTGCGCACGTGTCGCGTCGAACCAGCGGTGCTCTTGTTCGCGGCACATGAACCGCACCCGCGCACCGCGCTGGGCGCCGTCGCGGCAACCGTGCAGCAGCGACTTGCCAGCACTGAGTCGCTCATGACGTGGACCCGGGCGCTGCGGCCGCTGCGGCGCGCGGCGTCGATCCGCGAGTTGCTCGACGACATCTCGGGGGGGTCCCAGTCGTTGGCCGAGGTCGACCTGCTCCGCCTGTGCCGGCGGTGGGGCCTGGCACCCCCCCGCCGTCAGAGACGACGCCGCGATCGCGACGGGCGCACCCGCTTCACCGACTGCGAGTGGGACCTCCCCGACGGACGGGTGCTCGTGCTCGAGGTCGACGGCGCCTTCCACCTCGACATCGCGCAGTACACCGACGACGTCCGTCGCCAGCGTCAGCTCACGACCGATCGCAGGATCATCGTGCGGTGCACGGCGCAGGAGGTTAGAAAGGACGCCGCGGGACTGCTGAAGGACCTGATCGCCCTCGGTGTGCCCCGAACCGCGTGAGTCGTGTGCCGAGGTGGCGGCCCGGACAGCCGACTGAGCACACGACTCGGGGGGAGAGGGGTCAGATGCGGCGGTCGGAGAGGACGGGGAAGGACTGGCGGGATGCCGTGGTGGCGGCGAGGTCGACCTCCACCGACAGCACCTCCTCGTCGGTGGCCGACGCCTCGGCGAGCACCTCGCCGGTGGCGGTGACGACCTGGCTGCGACCACCCATCTCGATCCCCGCATGGGTGCCCGCCGTGTTGCACTGCACGATCACGCACTGGTTCTCGACGGCTCGCGCTCGCCCGAGCAGCGACCAGTGCCCCACCCTGGCCGCCGGCCAGGCCGCGGGCACGACGAAGAGCTCGGCCCCGGCATCCACCTGGCGCCGGTAGAGCTCGGGGAAGCGCAGGTCGTAACAGGTCGAGATGCCCACGGGCACGGACTCCCCGGCCCCCGCCGGGAGCGGAACGACGACCACGCCGGTGCCCGCCTCCATGAGCTTGGGCTCACCGGCGCCGAAACCGAAGCGGTGAATCTTGCGATAGGTCGCGATGACGGTGCCCTGAGCGTCGAACGCGACCGAGGTGTTGGCGAGGTCGCGGCCCTCGGGCCCACGCTCCGGCATCCGCTCCACGAGCGAGCCCGCGTGCAGGGTCACGCCGGCGGAGCGCGCCGCGTCGGACATCGCCGCCACCCACGGCCCGTCGAGCGGCTGGGCGTCACGCTCCCACCGCCGGTAGTCGAAACCCGTTGCGCCCCAGAGCTCTGGGAGCACCACGAGGTCGTGTCCTGACTGGGCCGCGACGAGCTCGGCGACGCGGTCGACCCGGTGCTCGAAAGACTCCTCGTCACCGTAGGAGAGCTGGACGACCGCGATGCGCATGGAGTCATCCTCCCCCACGACCACGGTCAGTGACGCTCGGCCTCTTGGCGGAGCTGCGCGAGGCGGGCGTTGTAGGCCTTGAGCTCGGCGTCGCCGTCACGATCGGCCTGGCGGTCCATGCGACGGGTCTCCTTCTCGTCGGTGCGGAACCACTGCACCGCCACGATGACCGCGAGGACCAAGGTCGGGAACTCGCTCACGCCCCAAGCGATCTGGCCCGCTCGCTGCTGGTCATAGAGAAGGTCCGGTCCCCAGGGGAGGTTGATCTGCTCGAAGAAGCCGGGGGCGAGGAGGGTGTCGCTGCCCGCGAGCGCCACCCCGAAGAACGCGTGGAACGAGATCGTCGCGAAGAGGATCACGAGGAGGATCGGCGGCGACCAGCGTGGCGGCCCCGGGTCGATGCCGATGAGCACCCAGGTGAAGAGGTAACCCGTGAGGAGGAAGTGAGCGATCATCAACAGGTGACCCGTGTGCGTGACGAGGGCGATCTCGAAGAGCCCCGACCAGTAGAACGCCGCGAGGCTGAAGAAGAAGAGCGCTGCCGCGATCACGGGGTTGGACATCAGCCTCATCGCCCGTGAGTGCACCACCTGCAGGATCAGCTCGCGCGGCCCCCAGGTGCGATCCTTTCGGACGGGCAGGGCGCGCAGGGCCAGCGTGAGCGGCGCCCCGGGCACCAGGAGCAGGGGCACCGTCATGGCCACGATCATGTGCATCACCATGTGCACCGAGAAGAGCACCCGACCCCAGATGCCGGGCGCACCGCACGTCGCGTAGACGAACAGTGCCCAGCCGAGCACCCAACAGATGGTGCGGCCGATCGGCCAGGCGTCGCCGCGGCGGTGCAGCCGCAGCACGCCCGCGAGGTAGAGCCCCACCGCGAGGACCGCGATGCCGAGGAACAACCACTCGACGCGCCACGCGGTGATCCAGTCCGCCCCTGCGACCGGCCCCGGGTCCGGGAAACCGGTGAGCTCGAGCACGCGGGAGGGATCGGGGAGCGCGTCGGGCACGGGCGGGGGCGTGCGCGCGAGCACCGCAGCCAGTCCGGTCGCCGCACCCATGACGACGAGCTCACCGACTGCCAACCGCGCGAACGCCCGACCGTCGGACGGATCAGCACCGAGCCGGGAGACGATGTTGCGGCGGTGCAACCAGCCGAAACCCCCGAGCACGAGGATGGCCGCGCTCTTGAGGAGCACGACGACCCCGTATGCCGTGCCCAGGCCTGCCAGCGAACCCAGCCGGATCCAGGCCTGCTGGATGCCGGAGAGCGCCACCAGCACGAAGCACCAGCCAGCGAGCACGGAGTAGCGCGCCACGCTCGCACCGAGGTCGCGCCCCAGTGCACCGCGCAACACGACGAGGGCGATCAGGCCGCCGACCCAGGGGACGACACCGAGCAGGTGGACCAAGAGGGCGTTCACGGCATCCTCATGGCTCGTCGACCCTGCTGCGTGACCCGTGAGGGACTGGACGAGCACCCCGGAGAGGCCGAGCAGCGCGAGCCAGGCGAGGGGAGCACGCCGACTGGTGAAGCGCGCAGCGACCGCGACCACCACTGCTGCCGTCGTGCTGAGCAGGAGGATCCGCGTGGTCTCAAGGGTCCACACGAAGGTCGTGAACTGCGAGAAGAGGCCCGGCTCGGTGAGGGGTGAGCCCGCCAGGTCCGCGAAACCGAGGAACAGCTCGAGGAAGGCTGCCGCGGCCCAGATCGCCGCCGCGGCCGCGGCACAGCGCACGGCCAGCGAGCGACGGTTGGTGGTGGTGCGCTCCGGGACCACGAACGCCGCCATGAGCAGCAGGCCGACAGCGGCGCTCGAGGCGATGGTTGCGACGGTCGAGGCGACGGGCACCCCCCAGCGGACGAGCGGGCCCGGGTCGGAGAGGGCCAGCGGGGCGAGAGCACCGGTGATCGCCGCAGCGACGGCCACACCCACGAGTCCGGAGGCCACGGTCGTACCGACGGGGCGGTCCATCCGCGAGCTCGTCGGGGTGGTCATACCTCCAGCGTAGGTACTCTGGGCGCATGTCACTGCACCCCCCGGCCCCAGAGGAGCTGGGCGAGCTGGTCGAGGCCTACGCCCAGACCGTTCGAAGCGTGATCGACCTCGCCCGGACCCTGCGCCCCGGCGACGCCGAGCGCCCCACCGACTGCCCCGGGTGGACCGTTGCCGACCAGGTCGCGCACGTCGTCGGGGGTGAGGCGATGGCCGCCGGCGAGGAGGACGCCGACGTCGACGTCAGCGGTCTTGCCCACGTGAAGCACGCCTTCGGGGCCAGGCACGAGAAGGCCGTCCAGCTCCGGCGCGGGCGGCCCCTCGACGAGGTGGTCGAGGAGCTCGAGGAGCGCCTCGAGGAGCGGCTCTCCTTCTACGGCGCCGAGGATGCCACGGCGCAGACCCCCCTGGAAGGGCCCTTCGGCGCCACCACGCTGGGGGCGTCCGTCGCTCTGCGCACCTTCGACATCTGGGTGCACGAGCAGGACATCCGCGAGGCGATCGGGCGCCCCGGTGGCCTGGACACCCCTGCGGCGGCCCTGTCGGTGAGCCGG
>JBDSVV010000194.1:0-3515 GCA_039927035.1 Ornithinibacter sp.
GGGCTGCTCGACGTCGACTTCCCCACGACCTTCTCCGACCTCGACGGGGTCAGCGCCGCCGACGTGCTCGACCGGCTCGATTTCCCCGAGGAGGCCCGTCACCTCGCCCTGGAGGTCTTCGCCCGCAGCTTCTTCGCCGAACCGGCACACTTCTCCGGGGCCGAGCTCGTCGCGATGTTCCACATGTACTTCGTCGGCTCCTCCGAGGGTCTGCTCTTCGACGTGCCGCGGGACGACTACGACTCCACGCTCTGGGCCCCCCTGGGTGAGCACCTCCACCGCCTGGGGGTCGAGGTCGTCACCGGTCGAGAGGTGCGCTCGGTGACCGAGTTCGGTGACAGCGTCGCGGTCCTGCACGGCACACACGGCGGTGACGACCAGGAGTGGCACAGCGCGGATGCCGTCGTGCTGGCCCTGGACCCCGTCGGGCTGCGCCGGGTCGTCACCTCCTCCCCAGGACTCGGTGGGGACGACGCGCAGGGCGCCGCGTGGCGCGAGCGCGTCGGAGCGGTGCGCTCGGCCCCGGCATTCGCGGTCTGGAGGCTCTGGCTCTCCGGTCTCGTCGATAGCGAGCGGGCCCCGTTCCTGGGCACCAGCGGCTACGGACCGGTCGACAACGTCTCGGTCCTCGAGCGCTTCGAGGACCACGCCACCCGGTGGAGCGCCGAGCACGGCGGGTCGGTGGTGGAGCTGCACGCCTATGCCGTGCCCGACGGCACCGACGAGGACGAGCTTCGTGAGCGGATGCGCACCGAGATGTATCGGATCTATCCCGAGACGGCACGCATGGACGTCATCGACGACGTGTGGCTCGTGCAGCGCGACTGCGTGCTCGTGGGTCTGGAGCCCTGGCGCTCCCGCCCGGGCGTCGCCACCCCGGACGCGCGCATCGTGTTGGCGGGGGATGCCGTGCGCTGCGACCTGCCCGTCGCCCTGATGGAGCGGGCGGCAACGACCGGGTGGATGGCGGCCGACCTCCTGCTCACCGGCTGGGGCCTCCCCGGGCACGGCGTGTGGTCGGTGCCGATGGGCTCGCGCCTGGGCAGCCTTCCGCGGATGCTGCGCCGCGGGATCAGGCGCTACCGGTCTGTGGCCCCGCGCCGCCGCATCTCGTAGAGCCGGGTCGCGTACTCCAGGTCGTCGGCCCACAGCTGGGTCGCCGATGCCCGCATGCCGATCCGCACCAGGGGCGCCAGCCCTTTGGCGACCCGGAAGCCCACCCGGTCGGAGGTGGCGATGACGGCCTCGGTCATCACCGTGCGCGCCGGGTGCACCCCGGGCGCCGTCAGTGGGGTGACATGGGTCTCGACGACGCTGCCCACCCCCTCGCCCTCGGTGATCGTCATGATGATCGTGTGCGAGTCCGGGCAGGTGAACTCCGCGCGCACGGGGACGGCGAACGTGCGGCCGAGGCGGTAGGCGACGTCGAGCACCAGGAGGTCCTCGGTCGACGCGTCGTCATCGACCGAGAGGTCGCTGAAGGCGTAGGGGTGCAGCCATGCACCGTGCCAGGGGTCGAGGCGGTTGGCGATGATGTCGCGCGGCTCGCACGTGGTGACGAGCGAGATGACCGACGCGAGCGACTCATCGGCCCGGGGTCGGGTGGGGACGACCGGACGGTCAGTGGGCCGGACCCCGTCCTCGACCTGACCCAGTCGTACCCAGACGAGCACGCCGTCGTCGTGCGCCGCGAACGTCGCCCACGGAGTCTGCGTGTCGCGGCCGAGCGGCATCCCGTGCCAGCGGCACAGCACCGTTCCGGAGACGACGTCGCAGTCGTGCAGCAGAGCGCCCAGGTGCGGGCAGGCGCCCGGGCCGGCGAGCGCGGTGCCGTCGGCGTCGCGCCAGAGCACGACCTCGCGGCCGGCAATGGTGCGGATGAGGGTGCGGTCCGCGTGCAGGTCGGTGGAGGAGGAGGCGACCAGCCAGCCGTGGGTGGGCCTGCGCAGCGCCGCCTGAAGAGTCCGGTCGATGCGCGCCGGCTTGGCGTCGCGCCACGTGCCGCGGAGGTGGTCGGGCGCGGTCTGCGGGAGGTAGCGCACCGGCACCCGGTGGCGCACCTCCTCCCGCCAGGAGCGATCAGTGCGAAGCAGGCTCACCCCCTCACGGTAGTCGCTCCCCTGCCGGGCAGCCATACCCGTCGAACGTGATGCGCGGCCGAGCCCGGCGTCGGGAAGGATGGGCCCGTGAACTGGATCCCTGACCTCTCCCACCTCAGCGCGAGCGGGCCCGCCGACCCCGACACCGTCTGGGACCGCTACACCCGACCTGCCCTGTGGTCGAGCTGGGCACCGCACATCCGCAAGGTGGACTACCCGTATGCCGTGGTGCGCCCCGACAGCACCGGGCGGGTCACCGGTGTGGGCGGCCTGGTGGCCGTGTTCCACGTGGAGGCCGTCGACGAGGACGCCCGGACCTGGGCGTGGCGGGTGCGCTCGGGGCCGCTGCGAGTCGCCTTCGAACACGGTGTCGAACCGATGCCGGGCGGTGGTTCCAGCGCGTGGCTCGTGACCCACGCGATGCTGCCGGTGACGGTGGGCTATGCCCCGCTCGCACGCTTCGCCCTCGGTCGGCTCGTCGCTGGTCACACCCCCGGCCTGATCACTCCCAGCTGATCACTTCCGACTGCTCCGCCTCGGTGGGACCGCCCTGGGATGCTGCTGGGTCGTGGTGGGTCGGCTGGGGCGCCGGCTCAGCGGTCGTCGGGCTCAGCGGTCGCCGGGCTCAGCGGTCGTCGGCCCCAGCGTGCGTCATCGGGTCCGGCTCAGCGGTCGTCATCTGCTCTGGCTCCACCTCGATGACGATCCCCGCCCGAGGGTTGCGGCGGATGCCGACCAGGCCGGTGACCTTCTCGAGCAGGTCGGAGAAGCGGGCCGTCATCCCGTACTTCGCCACCACCGCTGCCCGGACCTGCGCGATGTCATCGGCACCGCGCACGACGCGAGCGGTCCCGGCATACGTCGGTGCGTCCGGTGCGACCCGACCCCGCATGTCGCACGCCCGCAACTCGACCCGAGTGGTGTGCGCCAGCCGCTTCGTCTTGCCCGTGTCGTCGACCGTGATGACGCAGAGCCGACCCGATCCGTCGACCGCAGGGGCGATCCACACCGGGGTGGACACCGGAGCACCGGAACGCCGGAATGTCGTCAGCGAGGCGTACTTCGCCGTGGACAGCGGGTGCGGACCGCTGGCGGGAGAGGGGCCGTCGGCGCCTTCGGGTGTGGTCATCCCGCGAGCCTACTGACCCGACTTCTTGCGCCCCAGCCACATCAGCGCCCGGTGGAAACCCCCTGCGACGTGGCCTGAGCGCAAAGAGTCGGGCTCGTGTCGACGCGGCGCGTGCGCACGGGTTCTGCAGAAGGGGTGCTGGACCGCTATGGTTGAGCCAAGTTGTTGAGCTTTCCGTTGTGAAGTAGTTGCAGATCGTCCCGCCGGGACCGAGCACTTTCTGAGCAGAGGTACGTACAGGCATCACCAACGCGGAGCCCTCCGACAAGCGGGCGGCGCTCCTCCTC
>JBDSVV010000195.1:0-3703 GCA_039927035.1 Ornithinibacter sp.
GGCACCACGCATCGGCATCCGGATCGTGCGTGCGGGGCCGGAGAACTCGATCTCGCTCATTCTCGGTGGGTGGCTCGGCACCCAGGTGGCACGACCCTGCAACGGAACGAAGCTCACTGACCGACTCGCCTCCCTGACTCCTGCGCGACGAACCTAACCCGCGCCCCTGACAACAGACGCCACACGGGCGCGCGTCCTAGCCTTCGCGGATGTCCGTCCCAGCGACCGAGCCGGATGACTCGGGCCTGCTCACCCTCGACGACGGCGCCCGGATCTGGTGGGAGGCCTCGGGAGGATCATCTCGCTCGACCAGGTTGCCGCTCGGCCCCTCGATGTGAGCGGCCCCGGAAACGATCCACTGAAGGCGTTCGTCGGCGCGCCACCCGCTCAGTCCTCCAGGCCCCGGATCGCCCGAGCCACCGCGTGCGGGACCTTGTCGTCGAACACGCTCGGGATGATGTAGCTGGTGTTGAGCTCCTTGTCGGTGACCACGTGGGCGATGGCGTAGGCGGCCCGCAGCAGCATCTCGGTGGTCACGTCACTCGCTCTGGCGTCGAGAAGGCCGCGGAAGACCCCGGGGAAGGCGAGCACGTTGTTGATCTGGTTGGGATAGTCGCTGCGTCCACTGGCCACCACAGCAGCGAAGAGACCGGCCTCGGCCGGGTCGATCTCCGGATCGGGGTTTGCCAGGGCGAAGATGATCGGCTGGCTGCCCATCTCGGTGATCCACTCCGCCTCGAGCACACCGGGCCCGCTGACGCCGATGAACACGTCGGCATCCTGGAGCCCCGCGCGCAGATCACCGGTGACTCTGCGCGGATTGGTCCGGTTCGCGAGCTTGGCCATCGCCGGTGGCAGGGTCTCGTCGTCTGCGGAGAGGCAGCCCACGCGGTCCCACACGACGACGTCCTGGGCTCCGGCTGCCAGGAGCAGCGTGACGATCGCCGTACCGGCAGCACCTGCCCCGGCGACCACGATCCGGACCTCGGGCAGGTCGCGCTCGATGCATCGCAGGGCGTTGGTCAACGCCGCGAGCACGACGATCGCGGTGCCGTGCTGGTCGTCGTGGAAGACCGGGATGTCGAGCCGCTCGCGCAGCCTCTGCTCGATCTCGAAGCAACGCGGAGCGGCGATGTCCTCGAGGTTGATCCCGCCGAACCCAGGGGCGATCGCCGCCACCACGTCCACGATCCTGTCGGTGTCCTGGGTGTCGAGGCAGATCGGCCACGCGTCGATGTCGGCGAACCTCTTGAACAGGGCGCACTTGCCTTCCATGACGGGCAGCGCAGCCCCGGGGCCGATGTTGCCCAGCCCCAGCACGGCCGAGCCGTCGGTGACCACGGCGACGCTGTTGCCCTTCACCGTCAGCCGTGGGATGTCCTCGGGGTGCTCGGCGAGGGCGAGACTCACGCGGCCGACCCCGGGTGTGTAGGCCATCGAGAGGTCATCACGCGTGCGCAACGGCACCTTGGAGCTGACCTCGATCTTGCCGCCGATGTGCAGCAGGAAGGTCCTGTCGGAGACCTTGTGCACGGTGAGGCCGTTGAGCGTCTTGACGTCCGCGACGATCTCCTCGGCGTGCTCGGAGTCGGTGGCCGAGCAGGTGACGTCGATGACCAGCCGGTCATGTCGCGACTCGGTGACGTCCAGCGCCGTGACGATGCCTCCTCCGGCGGCGATCGCTGTGGCGATCCGGCCTATCACCGCAGGGTCGGTGTCGGTGTGCAGCCTCATGGTGATCGAGTACGAGCCGCTGGTGGCGGCGCGACGCTTCCGCGGAGCTGGTTCGGTCATGTCCAGCATCCTGCCCGCCTGATGGGGTCAACGGGAAGTCGGGGCGCTCCGGGTCGCTAGGACTCGACACCCAGCGTCAGCGGCAGCACGGCCGAGGCTCCCGCGTCCCGCAGCGCCCTCGCGGCCATCGTCAGGGTCCAGCCCGTCGCCACGAGGTCATCGACGAGCAGCACCGGGCCGCCGTCGAACGGTGCGTCGATGGTGAGTGCGAACCGGCGACCGACGGCGGCGACGCGCTGGGCGGAGTTGGCGGCCCCCTGGCCCGGAGCCACGTCGGGGTCCACGATTCGCCAGCAGGCGACCAACGGCAGGTGCAGGTAGCGGGCCAGTCCGTCGGCGAGGTCACGGGTGAGCTGCGGCCAGCGGGCCGACTCGACGTACGCCACTCCGGTGGGTCTTGCGGGCCAGGCGGGGTGCCAGTCGGTGAGCACCTCGATGACGGCGTCGACCAGCGATCGGGGGACCGGGCCGTCGGTGGTGTCGGGGCTCAACAGCCTGCGCAGGTCCTGCCCGTAGCCGAGGTCGGTGAGCCTCCCCACCGCCCGGCCGGGCTCGGCGCCGGTGGTGATCTTGCCCTTGAGGTCGATCCCGAGATTCGTCAGCGCGCTCGGCCACATCTTGCGGGGCGCGATGGTCACACCAGGACGCTGGAGCCGCTCACTGGCCTGCTCGAGCGCGGCACCGGACACCCTTGCGTCCAGCACCACCCCACCGCAGTTGTCGCAGCGACCGCAGTCGGTGGCCTCCGGATCGTCGAGCTGTTCACGCAGGAACCGCATGCGGCAGCCGTCCGTCGCGACGTAGGCGAGCATGGCTGCCTGCTCCTCGCGCCGCGCCGCGGCCACCCGGTCGTAGCGCTCCTGGTCATAGGTCCACTCCTGACCGGTGGCCGTCCAGCCGCCACGCACCCGGTCCACCGCACCGTCCACATCGAGCACCTTGAGCATCGTCTCCAGGCGGGTGCGGCTCAGGTCGACATGGGTCTCCAGCGCGGCCGTCGACAGGGGAGCGCCCGCGTCGGAGAGGACCCGCAACGTGGTGCGGACGTGTGGCTCAGGAGGAAAGGCCAGCGAGGCGAAGTAGCGCCAGATGTCGCGGTCCTCCTGCGCCGGCATCAGGATCACCTGTGCACTCCCGGTGCCGCGGCCGGCCCGGCCGACCTGCTGGTAGTAGGCGACAGGGGACGAGGGCGCGCCGAGGTTGACCACGAACCCGAGCCGGGCGTCGAAGCCCATCCCCAAGGCGCTGGTGGCGACCAAAGCCTTGAGCCGACCCGCCAGCAGGTCCTGCTCGAGCGAGAGGCGTTCGGTGGCCTCGGTCTGCCCGGAGTAGGCCGCGACGGCGTGGCCTCGCGATCGAAGATGCTCGGCGACCTCCTGGGTCGCTGCGACGGTGAGCGAGTAGATGATTCCCGAGCCCGCGAAGTCATCGAGGTGCTCGCCGAGCCACGCGAGCCTCTGCTCGGGTCGTGCGAGCTGCATCACGGCGAGGTGCAGCGACTCTCGGTCCAGCGACCCACGTAGGACGAGGACCTCGGTCCCGAGCTGCTCCGCCACATCAGCGGTGACCCGGGAGTTGGCGGTGGCGGTGGTGGCGAGCACGGGGATGCCGGGGGGCAACGTGGTGAGCATCTGCCGGATGCGGCGGTAGTCGGGCCGGAAGTCATGCCCCCAGTCGCTGATGCAGTGCGCCTCGTCCACAACCACGAGCCCAGCGGTCCGCAGCAGGTCGGGCAGGACATCTCGTCTGAACCGCGGGTTGTTCAGGCGTTCAGGCGAGATGAGGAGCAGGTCGACCTCGCCGGCGCGCACCCGACCCTCGATGGCCGACCAGTCGTCGCGGTTCTCGCTGTTGATGGTGACGGCGCGCACGCCGGCCCGCTCGGCAGCCTGGATCTGGTTGCGCATCA
>JBDSVV010000196.1:0-4606 GCA_039927035.1 Ornithinibacter sp.
TGGAAGGCCACGGTGCGCAAGCAGCCCTCGGCGATCCTGCTCCTGGCCCAGGTGTCGGTCATCCTGCTGCTGCCGTTCCTGGAGGGCAACGGTTGGGGCCGGGCGGTGATCTCGCTGCTCAGCCTGACGGCCGTGATCATCGCCGTGTTCACAGTGCGCAGCACCCCGGCGCTGACCTGGCTCTCGGTGACACTCGGGCTGCCGGCAGCAGCCCTCGAGGTCTGGAGCCTGGTCGACGAGAACAACACCACGATCCTGGTGCTGACCCACTCCGCCCTGGCGATCTTCTACTTCTACACCGCATACGCCCTGATCTCCTACATGTTCGAGGACGCGTGGGTGACCAAGGACGAGCTGTTCGCAGTGGGAGCCTGCTTCACGGTCCTGGTCTTCGCGTTCGCCTACATCTTCCTCGCCGTGCAGGAGATCTGGCCGAGCTCCTTCCAGTCCTTCCAAGGGCCCGGTCGGCAGACCTTCCTGGAGCTGATCTACCTCTCCGGCGCGAACCTCACCAGCGTCGGGCTCTCCGACGTCGGGCCGATCCGCGAACATGCCCGCGCCATCGTGACGATCGAGCAGCTCAGTGGGGTGCTCTACGTCGCGATGGTCATCTCGCGCCTGGTGGCGCTCACGGTGATGCGGGCCCGCCAGAGCTCCTGAGCACGCTCACCCGGGGATGCCGTCCAGGTCCTCGATCCGGGCCAGGCTCGGCCCACGGGTGGCGCTGATCCGGGCCGCGGCCTCCTCCACGTCGCCGAGGAGTCGCAGCGCGTTGCCACCAGCGAGCCGCACCAGGTCGTCCTCGCTCCACCCGCGGTCGGCGAGCGCGCCGAGGAGGCGGGGGTAGCCGCTGACGTCCTCGAGACCGTCGGGGAGCACGTCGACCCCGTCGTAGTCCCCGCCGAGGCCGATGTGCTCGATGCCGGCGACCTCGCGCACGTGCTCGCAGTGCGCGACGACGTCGGCGATGCCCGCGTTCGGGCGGGGACCCTGCTGTCCGCCGGCGTCCCAGTCCGCCACAGCCTGCGAGACGAACTTCGGCACGAAGGTGACCATGGCGACCCCGCCGTTGTCGGGCAGCCGCTCCAGCACGTCGTCGGGCACGTTGCGCGGGTGGTCACACACGGCGCGGGCGGAGGAGTGCGAGAAGATCACCGGCGCGTCGGTGGTGTCGAGGGCGTCGCGCATGGTGTCGGCAGAGGTGTGCGAGAGGTCGACGAGCATGCCGAGCCGGTTCATCTCGCGCACCACCTCTCGTCCGAACGGGGAGAGCCCGTGCACCACCGGCTCGTCGGTGGCCGAGTCCGCCCACGGCACGTTGTCGTTGTGGGTGAGGGTGAGGTAGCGGACCCCGAGGGTGAACAGCATCCGCAGCGTGCCCAACGAGGAGTCGATGCTGTGCCCGCCCTCCGCGCCGATGAGCGAGGCGATCCGCCCCGAGGCGATGGCGCGCTCCACCTCTGCTCGCGAGGTCGCCAGGGCCAGGTCCGCGGCATACCGCTCTGCCATCCGGTGCACCGCGTCGACCTGCTCGAGCGTGGCGGTCACTGCGGCGTCACCCGCGAGCTCAGCGGGCACGTAGACCGACCAGAACTGGGCGCCCACACCACCCTCGCGCAACCGTGGGATGTCGGTGTGGGTCGGCTGGCCCGCCGTCGCGATGTCCAGCCTCGACCAGTCGTAGCCGACCCGTTCGCGGGCCTCCCACGGCAGGTCGTTGTGACCGTCGATGACAGGGTGGTCGGTGAGGAGCGCGCGGATGCGGTCGAGGGTCTCCGGTGGCATGGCACCGGACCCTACTCGCGGTCTCCCGGCAGCCCCGGCGCAACTAGAGTGGCGCCCATGGCACCTCCAACGACCCGCGGTAGCGTCGCGCTGGTCACCCTCGGCTGCACCCGCAACGAGGTGGACTCCGAGGAGCTCGCCGGGCGTCTCTCCGCTGAGGGTTGGACCCTCGTGGACGACGCCGCCGACGCCGACGTCGCGGTGGTCAACACCTGCGGTTTTGTGGAGCAGGCCAAGAAGGACTCCATCGACACCCTCCTGGAGGCCTCGGACCTGAAGACCACGGGTCGAACCCGGGCCGTCGTCGCGGTGGGGTGCCTCGCCGAGCGCTACGGACAGACCCTCGCCGACGAGCTGCCGGACGCCGATGCCGTGCTTGGGTTCGACTCCTACCGCGACATGTCCAGCCACCTCAGCGCGATCCTGCAGGGCGAGCGCCCGGCATCCCACGTGCCCTCGGACCGGCGGCGGCTGTTGCCGCTCTCGCCGGTGGACCGCTCGGCTGCGGCCGCCGGCGTGGCGCTGCCCGGTCACGGCGACGGGGCGGGCTTCGTGCGGGCCCGCCTGGACGCCAGGCCCTGGGCGCCGCTGAAGATCGCGAGCGGCTGCGACCGGCGCTGCTCGTTCTGCGCCATCCCGATGTTCCGCGGCTCCTTCGTCTCGCGCCGCCCCACCGACGTGCTCGCCGAGGCGCGCTGGCTGGCCGGAGAGGGGGTGCGCGAGCTGTTCCTCGTGAGCGAGAACTCCACGTCCTACGGCAAGGACCTCGGTGACCTCGCGTTGTTGGAGAAGATCCTCCCCGAGCTGGGGGAGATCGAGGGCATCGAGCGGGTGCGGGTGTCCTACCTCCAGCCAGCGGAGGTGCGCCCCGGCCTCTTCGAGGCGATGGCGGGCACGCCGGGCGTGATGCCGTGGTACGACCTGAGCTTCCAGCACGCCTCACCCACGGTGCTGCGCCGGATGCGCCGGTTCGGCGGCACCGAGCCGTTCCTGGAGCTCATCGACCGGGTCCGTGCCCTCGAGCCCCTGGCCGGGGTGCGGAGCAACGTCATCGTGGGCTTCCCGGGCGAGACCGAGGCCGATGTCGAGGAGCTCGAGCGCTTCCTCTGCGCGGCACGCCTCGATGTCGTGGGCGTCTTCGGTTACTCCGACGAGGACGGCACCGAAGCCGAGCACCTGGTGGACAAGCTGCCCGAGTCGGTTATCGCCGAGCGGGTCGAACGACTGGGCGGGCTCATCGAGGAGCTCACCTCCCAACGCGCGATGGACCGGGTGGGGGAGCGGGTGAGCGTGCTCGTCGAGGAGCACGACGAGGACGACGACACGGTGGTGGTGGGGCGTGCGGAGCACCAGGGCCCCGACGTCGACGGGGTGTGCCTGGTCCGCTCGGGCGCCGGTGAGCCGCTGGCCGCCGTCGGCTCGTTCGTCGAGGGGCTCGTGGTCGACGCGGTGGGTGTCGACCTCGTCGTGGAGCGAGGATGAGCCAACTGCCCGCTCGGGCACCGAGTGCCTGGAACATCGCGAACTACCTCACCGGGGTGCGGCTCCTGCTCGTGCCGGTGTTCGGCTGGCTGCTGCTGGCCGAGGAGGGCCGGAGCCCGGGCCTGCGCTGGGCTGCCTTCGGGGTGTTCGCCGTGGCGATGTTCACCGACCGCATCGACGGCGACCTGGCGCGCAGTCGCGGCCTGGTGACCGACGTCGGGAAGGTCATCGACCCGATCGCCGACAAGGCGCTGGTCTCGATGGCGCTCATCGGGCTCTCCAGCATCGGGGAGGTCCCGTGGTGGATCACCGCGGTCGTGCTGCTGCGGGAGTGGGGCGTGACCGCCGTCCGCTTCTGGGTGATCCGGCACGGGGTGATGGCTGCGGGGCGCGGCGGCAAGGTCAAGACCCTGCTCCAGACCTTCGCCATCGGTTTCTTCCTGTGGCCACGCTGGACCCTCCCCTTCCCGCAGGCGTGGGACGCGCTCGCCTGGACCCTGCTCATCGCCGCCCTGGTCGTCACCGTCGTCACCGGCGTGGACTACCTCGTGCAGGCGCTCCGGCTGCGCCGGACCAGTGCGCGCGCCATGGGCAAGCGCGCGGCCCGAGCCGCGGCGCGTGACGCTGCCCGGGAGCGCCGGGAGGCTCGATGAGTGCGCGCGCGCTGGTCCGAGAGCTCGCGCGTCGTGGCTGGAGCATCGGCACCGCTGAGTCGCTCACCGGCGGCCTGGTCTGCGCCGCCCTCACCGACGTGCCCGGGGCCTCCGCGGTGGTGCGTGGAGGGGTCATCGCCTATGCCACCGACGTGAAGGCCTCGGTGCTGGGGGTGGATGCCGTGCTGCTCGCCGAGCGGGGGGCGGTCGACCCCACCGTCGCGTCGCAGCTCGCCGACGGGGTCGCCCGGCTGCTCGGCTGCGAGGTGGGGGTGGGCACCACCGGTGTCGCCGGTCCCGAGCCGGCCGACGGGTGCCCGGTCGGGACCGTCCACGTGGCCGTGCGCACCCCGCAGGGAATCGTCGTGGAGTCCTTGGCGTTGACCGGCGACCGGGACGAGATCCGCAGGGCCACGGTGGCCGCGGCCCTCGACCTCGTGGGGCGGTGTCTCCGGAACCTCCGAGACGTCGACGCCCCCTAAGGGTACGGTGGATCCACGAGACACGGCACGCGTGCCTTCGCGAGGAGTGAGAGGAGGACCCATGATCCTGCTGCGCCAGGAGCTGGGCGAGGTCCTGCGGGAGATCCGCCAGGGCCAGGGTCGCACCCTGCGCGACGTCGCCGCGTCCTCATCGGTCTCCCTCGGTTACCTCAGCGAGCTCGAGCGGGGCGGCAAGGAAGCATC
>JBDSVV010000197.1:0-3090 GCA_039927035.1 Ornithinibacter sp.
TCCCTGCTGTACAAGGAGCCGACCAAGATCAAGGTCGAGGGCATCAACCTGACCTACGAGGGCCTGATCCCGCGGATCCAGAAGTCGATGCTCTCCAAGGACGTCGACTCGCTGCAGCCGCACATCCGCGCTTTCGTGGAGCGGGCGGTCACCTTCTCCACCTGCCCCGAGTGCCAGGGCAGCCGGCTCAGCGAGGAGGCCCGGTCCTCGAAGATCGAGGGGACCAACATCGCCGACGTGTGCGCGATGCAGATCAGTGACCTCGCCGGGTGGGTCCGTGGGCTGGAGGAGCCGTCGGTGGCCCCGCTCCTCGAGGCGCTGGGGGAGACCCTCGACTCGTTCGTGGGGATCGGGCTCGGCTACCTCAGCCTCGAACGGCCGGCCGGCACGCTCTCCGGGGGTGAGGCGCAGCGGACCAAGATGATCCGCCACCTCGGGTCCTCGCTCACGGATGTCACCTACGTCTTCGACGAGCCGACCATCGGGCTGCACCCGCACGACATCGAGCGGATGAACGACCTCCTCCTGCAGCTGCGGGACAAGGGCAACACCGTGCTGGTCGTGGAGCACAAGCCGGAGACGATCGCGATCGCCGACCATGCCGTCGACCTCGGCCCCGGTGCCGGTACCGCGGGCGGCACCGTCTGCTTCGAGGGAACCGTCGAAGGGCTGCGCACCAGCGACACGACGACGGGCCGGCACCTGGACGACCGGGCCTCGCTGAAGCCCTCGGTGCGGACGCCGTCAGGGGCGATGGAGGTGCGCGGCGCCGGCACGCACAACCTCCGGGACGTCGACGTGGACATCCCGCTCGGTGTGCTGGTGGTGCTGACCGGGGTCGCGGGCTCGGGCAAGAGCTCCCTGGTCACCGGCTCGGTCGCCGGCCGCGACGGGGTGGTCTCGGTCGACCAGAGCTCGATCCGCGGTTCGAGGCGCAGCAACCCGGCGACGTACACCGGGATGCTCGACCCGATCCGCAAGGCGTTCGCGAAGGAGAACGGGGTGAAGCCCGCGCTGTTCAGCGCCAACTCCGAAGGGGCCTGTCCGAACTGCAACGGGGCCGGGGTCATCTACAGCGACCTGGCGGTGATGGCCGGGGTCGCGACGACCTGCGAGGTGTGCGAGGGCAAGCGGTTCCTGGCGGAGGTGCTCGAGTACACACTCGGCGGCCAGGACATCAGCGAGGTGCTCGCGATGCCGGTCACCGAGGCCAAGTCGTTCTTCGGCGAGGGTGCGTCGAAGACGCCCGCCGCGCACCGGATCCTGGACCGGCTCACCGACGTCGGGCTCGGCTACCTCACCCTGGGTCAGCCGCTGACCACGCTGTCCGGCGGTGAGCGTCAGCGGATCAAGCTGGCCACCCATCTGGGCGAGGAAGGCAGCGTCTTCGTCCTGGACGAGCCGACCACCGGCCTGCACCTGGCCGACGTCGAGAACCTGCTCGGCCTGCTGGACCGGCTCGTCGACGGCGGCAAGTCGGTGATCGTCATCGAGCACCACCAGGCCGTCATGGCGCACGCCGACTGGGTCATCGACCTCGGTCCCGGCGCGGGTCACGACGGCGGGCGGGTCGTCTTCGAGGGCACACCAGCGGACCTCGTCGCCGCCCGCTCCACCCTCACCGGCGAGCACCTCGCGACGTACGTCGGCGCACCTGAGCGAACCCTCAGTGCCAGTCGGAGATCGTGAGGTCGTCCGGTTCGGGTGCGCCGATGCCGGTCTCGACGAGCTGCTTGAGGCTGACCAGGAACGTGGCCCACTTGGTGCTGCAGTGGTACATGAACTCGACCGGCTCCTGCCAACCCTCGTGGGCGAACAGGACGATCGTGTAGTCGCCCTCCTGCTTGAGGGTCCACCGGACCGTCGTACCGATCCACTCGGCCGGCCCGTCGGTGACTTCCCAGAGCACGCTCTGGGCGGGTTTCAGCTCGAGCACCCTCATGTCGAAGCCGCCAGGCGCAAACCGGAACTCCAGAATCCCGCCGACCTCGGTCTGGCCCTTCGTGTCCGTCGCCCACCAGCGAGACAGGCCCTCGATCGTGGTCAGGGCGGCGTACACCTCTGCCGGTGACGCCCCCTTCATCCCGACCCTGTGCAGAATGTCCACCATGTCGATCTCCCTCTCTTGTGCATCGGTCTGTTGTTGTTGCGGGGACTAGTGCCGCTTGCTGCCCTCGATCGCCTCGGCGATCCGCTTGATCCGCCGCAGGCGTGCGTCCCAGGCCGCCCCGACATCCGCGAGCTGGGCGACCGCGCGAGCGAGCTGTGCCTCGTCGACCTGGTAGCGCCGCTCACGTCCGGCGGGTCGCACGTGCACCAGGCCCACCCGGTCCAGGACCAGCAGGTGCTTCGACACGGCCTGCCTGGTCACCGGCAGCCGCGTGCTGAGAGTGGTGGCCGTGCCGGCACCGTCGGTGAGCAGAAGGTCGAGCATCCGGCGTCGGGTCGGGTCGCCGATCGCCGACCACAGGTCGTCGTCGACGACGACGCTCACGGCGTCCTCACCAACCGGCTGAGGTACTCACCGAGGCTGGGCACGAAGATGTCCCAGCCCTTCGAGTGGTCGGCGTACGCCGCCTCGAGCTGCGCGATCTCCCACTCCTTCTCCCCGAACCCGCTCTCCGTCATCCGCACCGTCGTACCGGCGTCAGACGGGGTCAGCTCGAAGGTCACCAGCAGCGAGTTCGCGGGGGACGCCACGGCTGCGCCGTCGTAGACCCACCGGAACGCGAACAAGCGAGGCGGTTCCGCGGTGACAACCGTGAGTGACTCGATGTGCGGGTCCGCGGTGTCTCGACCCCACGCGATCTCGGCGACCGCGCCGGAGGCCGGGGAGAGGTCGGTCTCCGCACCGTTCCACCACTCCCGGATGTGCTCGGGACTGCTGATCACCTCGAAGACGATCTCCGGGGACGCTTCGACGTGGATCTCTCGTTCAATGCTTCCGGGCTCCATGGGGACCTATCTTTCGCAACGTTTGGTTGCTTATAACGTACCCCCGCATCCTGTTTCGCGCAACCATGCGTTGCGGACCCGCCGAGGCGCGTGGTTCTGCGGCCCAGAGCCTGCCCAGGCGCGTGGTTCTGCGGT